>CAIKDP010000208.1 GCA_903826205.1 Akkermansiaceae bacterium | reverse complement strand
CTGAGCCACCGATACCGCCTACGCCGCCCACGCCGCCAGTACCGCCTTGGCTGCCTGCGCCGCCGTTGCCACCGGTGGCACCGGCGCCGCCGGCACCACCCACGCCGCCACTGCCCACGTTGCCATCGCTAAGAATGTCGCCTGATCCGCCGTTGCCGCCATCGCCTCCGGTGCCACCAGCGCCCCCTGCTTGGGCATTACCGCCCGTACCACCCATGGCACCGGTGCCGCCCGTGCCGCCGATTCCGCCGCTACTGCCCGTGCCGCCTTGTTGACCGGTGCCGCCTACGCCCCCCTGTTGTCCTTGGCCGCCTGCGCCGCCGGTGCCGCCGGTGTTGCCGATACCACCGGCACCGCCGTTGGCGGCCACGCCGCCCTGGCCGCCGCTGCCGCCGGCCAGGGCATCGCTGCCGTTGCCGCCATTACCGGCGAGACCGCCACTCCCACCGTTGCCGCCGTCCTGGCCCTTGCCCCCGACGCCACCTTGGCCCCCTTGCCCGCCTTGCCCGCCAGCGCCGCCGGCGTTGCCCTTGCCACCTTCGATGAGCTCCGTATTGGTCACGACCGTTCCAGAACCGATGCCGATGCCAATACCACCGGTGCCGCCGTTTTCGCCATTTTCGCCGTTACCGCCAATCAGTCCCGTCAGGCCTTTGCCGCCCACGACAGAGCCGTTGGCACCAGCGGTGCCGGCGGTGCCGTTGGTGCCATGTGTCGTGGCATTGCCACCATCGGCTCCTTGGATGCCGTCCGTGCCATTCTGAGCGGCACGCACGATCGCGCCGCCAGAGGCTCCGGGCGTTGCGGCGGGGTCGCCGTTGCCGCCATTGGTGCCGGTCGTGCCGAGTTCACCTGAATTTCCTTTCAGACCTGCAGCGCCGGAGTTGCCGGGATCGCCAGGACCACCCGGGCTGCCCGAGGCGGCGTTGTTCTGGGCGTTGCCGCCACTCAGTCCGACCTGGGCATCGTTTGAGGCATCACCACCCGGGGTGCCGTTGAGTCCAGGTCCGCCATTGGCACCGGGCGCGCCGGCAGATCCGGCATTGGACACGATACTGGCATTGGTCCCGTTGCTGCCTTGGGTGGCACCAACGGCACCGTTGATGCCAGCGGCTGCCGCAATACCGCTGGCCGCCGGCAGTTGAGGAGCCCCGGGCGCTCCCGTCCCGTCAATCGCGGGTGGATTGTCAGGTGCTCCCACCGCTCCCGGGGTGGGGGTGGTTTCACCCGCTGGGGCGTCGATGCCAGGGGCTCCGGCAATCCCGTGGGTCCCGTCATTGATGTCCGGAGTGACAACCGTTGAGCCATTGGTGCCGCTGGTGCCGTTCGAACCCTTGGAACCATTCGCCGCTGCCGCCCCTGTGGCACCGGTGGTACCGGTCAGACCGCTGGTGCCCGCAGCGCCGGTGCCGCCAAGTCCACCCTCGCCGCCGATGACGGTGGCGTGATTAAGGACATCAATCACGGCATGGGCCGTGATATCAGCGGCGCTGTCGATGGGCACTCCAGCGAGTGAAAGATTCGCATGATTGCCGACGGCGAGGCCGGTGCCGCCAGTTGCACCCGGGCTGCCGTTGGAATGCATGAGGCCACCCTGACCGCCGCCCATGCCAGCGCCTTGGGCATTTGCCTGATCTTGAAGCACGGCCCCCATCGCTGCAATGAGGATAGCAGGTACAGCTTTGACTGTGAACGGATTGTTGGATTTCCTTTTCATTGCGTTTGCCGGTTTGAGTGCGTCATCTCAGCGGAATTCATCAAATCGAAGTGCCTTGGATGATCACTTGTCATAATGAATTATTCAGGTTCCCTAGCAAGAATTTTTTGAAATATTATTGGTCCTGGCATTTTGGGGTGGGTTTTGTGATTTGAAATTTTTTGTCCGAAGATTTTTGTTGAATTCGCTGGGGCGGGCCCTAGTTTCGGTCCACGGTTGTCTCCGGTGTTGGAGGCACCAAAATTCCACCATCCCACCAACCAACATGAACATGACCCGACGCAACCACCTGCAAATGGTGGCCGCAGCAGCAGGAGCCACTGCCCTCAGTGGTGCCATCAGCCAAGCCAAGGAAACCTCCACCAAGGCCAAGTCAGGCGCACTCGCCAAACACGACAATGCCGAATTCTACAAGGACGGCAAGTTTCAGGAGGAGACTGCCAAGAAGGCTTATTTCGAGATGATGAAGCACCACGGCTACGACATGCACATCAAATATGCCAAGAAATGGGCGACCGATTTCTGGGTCACCGATTTTGGTCTCGGCGACTTTGCCGGTTGCGGCATGGGAGGTGTGTTCTGGGTCAATTTCCAAGAATACAATTACTTTGCCCATGAGATTTACCTTCTGCCCGGCCAGATGATCACCGAGCATGGACACGTGGGGACCGATAAGGCCAAGCCCAAGATGGAAAGCTGGCACCCGCGCCATGGTAAAATTTATTGCTTTGGTGAAACCGGCGGCGACATCCCAGCCGGTGTCGCACTGCCCAAGAGCCAGGAAAAGTTCATCACCGTGCATAAGGTCACCGAGGTGGAGTCTGGCGATATCCTCACGCTCAACCGTCTGGAGGCGAAACATTTCATGATGGGCGGCCCGGAAGGTGCCATCGTCAGCGAATACGCCACCTTCCAAGACAAGGATGGCCTGACCTTCAGCAACCCCGGCGTCAAGTTCTAGGGTGCGTTTTTCATTGCCAAGCGGCGCGGTGCCCCCAAGCATCGCGCCGATGCAATGTTCCCTAATTTTTGTTGTTGGACTGGTTGCCAGTACGCTGGGGTCTGCCGTGCTGCGTGCGGCGGAGCCTGTCAAGCACCGGTTTCTGGCTGCCGATGAGTCGCGCGGCCAATTGGTTTATGTGGACCAGTTCGACCCGTCGCAGGACTGGACGCTCAAGACTCCCGAAAAACACCGCGACCTGCAGTTGATAGGCGGCGGCAAACTGCTCACCAATACCGACAGCGGCTACCGCGAATACGACCTGAAAACCCATCAGGGAGGCAAGGAGGTCAAACAGGGGTTTCTGAGCGGTTCAACCACGGTGCAGCGGCTTGCCGATGGCCGTACGATTGTCGGTTGCAACCAGAAAAACGGCATCACGTTCTGTGAGCTCGACGCGTCGGACAAACTGATTCGCGCCTGTTCCTTCCCGCAAATCAACAGTCTGCGCTTGTTCCGACTTTCGCCGCGCGGCACGCTGCTGTTCGGTGCGATGGAGGGCAACGCCAGCAAGGTCATCGAGGCGGACTTGGAAGGCAAGATCCTGCGCAACCTGACCCTGCCGGAGGCGCGGCACAACTATCAGGTGTTGGAACTCCCTAACAAAAACCTGCTGGTGGCCGACGGTTATGGTGCCGCCATCGAGGAGTTGGACTCGACTGGCAAGACCGTGCGCAAGCTCGGTGGCAAGCCCGGGCCGCCCGGGTTGCTGATGTATTTTTTCGCCGGGATCCAGGTGTTGAAAAACGGCAACATTGTGGTGAGCAACTGGACCGGTCACGACGCCAAGGACAGCGACAAGGCACCGCAAATCCTGGAGTTTGACAAGGATGGCAAGCTCGTCTGGCAATGGCATGACCCGCAGCGCGCCGGCACCATCCATGGCATGATCGTACTCGACGACCTCGACACCCAAGTGCTCAACACCGACACCTCGTCGGTGCTCGGCCCGGTGAACTAGAGGAGGGAAATTGAACCACAGATTGACACGCACTGTGGTACACAGAGTCACGTGGGAGAGATAAGGAGCCACCACATTCCTGTGGTGGATGCGGAGGAATGGTGCATGAGTGTGCGCTGAAACATCTGGGATGGACGGTTCTTCCGCACGACGACAAGAATGTCGTCGCTCCCTAACTGGCACCAGCGGAGCCAAGTAAGTCGGAAGGGTGAAAGAGTAGCGCGTCCGCGATGCGTAGTGTGGGGCAATGATAAGGAAATGCGGATATTGCCTCACGGGCATGCTTGGCTTGCTTGGGCTGGGTGCGCCGCATGCCGACGCGGCCGAACCTGCCGCCGCACTTCCCGGCCTGGCACAGGGGCTGGGTTTTGAACAACTGCTTTTCGTCAAACGCCACACCTACAATTCCAACCACTATTACACGGAATTCATCAACAGCTCATGGAAACCCGGCGGCAACCTGTGCGTGCTCAACCTCAAGGATGGTTCTGTTAGAGAAGTAGTGGCTGAATTGCAAGGCGGGGTGTTTGAGCGCTTCGATCTGTCGTTCGATGCGAAGCGGGTGGTGTTTGCGTGGAAAAAGGGCCCGCAGGACGGCTACCGGATCTACGAGGTCAACCTCGATGGGACGGGCCTGCGGCAACTGACCTTTCCCCAGACAGACGAGGCGGAATTGGTGCGCAAATACCGCGTGGGCGGCCATTACCACCACGGCACCGACGACATGCAGCCGTGCTATCTGCCGGATGGCGGCATAGCCTTCATTTCCACACGCTGCCAATACGGGATCTTGTGTGACCCGCCGGATGATTTCACCACCACCGTGATCTATCGGATGGATCGCGACGGCAAGAACCTGCGCAAGTTGAGCAACAGTTCCGTGAGCGAGGCGTCGCCAGTGATGCTGCCCGACGGGCGCATCCTCTACACCCGCTGGGAGTATGTGGACAAGGGTGCGGTGAGCGTGAAAGGCCTGTGGACGATGCGCCCGGACGGGTCGGGATCCGCCGAGGTTTATGGCAACGACATCGCGCTGCCGCCCACCCTGATCTATGGTCGGCCGATTCCGGAGGTGGCCAATCATTATGTGGTCATGGGCGTGCCGCATTGTCCCCAGAACGGGGTGGGGACCGTCATCCGGCTCGACATGAACCGTGACATCCGCAGCCGGGAGCCGATGACCTATATGACGCCGGATGTGGACATCAGGGACGAGGGCGGCTTCGCGTTCCGCAAACCCGATGGCTCATGGGGGAAAGATGGCAGCGGTCGCGGGCGTCTTTTCAAGGATCCCTATCCGTTATCTGACAAGCTGTTCCTGGTCGCGCACAAACCCGAGGGACCGCCATGGAATGCGGCCAACGGATACGGCCTCGGCCTGTTGGATGACAAGGGGTGCGTGACATCGATCTATCAGGATCCGGCCATCTCGTGCTGGCTGCCCTATCCGGTCAAGCCGCGTCCCGTCCCGCCGGTGACCGCGACATCGGTCAATGCGCCATTGGCGGCTAACAACCAGGCGGCCTGCATGGTCAGTGATGTCTATCACGGATTGGAGAACGTGCGACGCGGCGAGGTGGCCTACCTGCGCGTCCTTGAACAAGTGCCGCGGCCATGGGCGGCGCGCCGCTATTGGGGCGGCGATGAATACGACCAACAGCACGTCTGCATCACCAAGGACACGCATCTGGGACTCAGGGTGCTGCACGGGGTGGTGCCGGTGGAGGAGGACGGCTCGGCCTACTTCGTGGTGCCGGCCGGCGCCAACATCATCCTTCAGGTGTTAGATAAAAACTACATGGCGCTGCAGACCGAGCGGACATTCGTCAACTACATACCCGGGGAAGTGCGGGGTTGTGTGGGCTGTCACGAGGTGCCGCAGAGCGCGGCGAGCGGGGCGCTGCTGGTGCCGCGCACGGCCATGAAGCGTGCGCCCTCGGTGCCCGGTCCGCAGCCGGGCGAAACGGATGGCCGCCGGCCGCTCGACTATGCCACGGATGTGCAACCGGTGTGGGACCGGCATTGCCTCAAATGCCACAGTGGGGAGAGCCCCAAGGGCAGGCTGAATCTGAGTGGCACCCAGACTGCCATGTTCAATGCGTCCTACGAGAGCCTGGTGCCGGAGCGCCGCCGGGGCAATTTTGACCGCCAGGTGTTAGGGCCGGTGATCGGTGAAAATCATCCCAAGACCGGCAACGTGGCCTATCTGCCGGCCAAATCGTTGGGCTCCCATGCCAGCGTGCTGATGGCCATGCTCGCCCCCGGCACCATCACCCTAGCCGACCCCGCTCAGGCCGAACGCGCGCGCAAACTCACCGATGTCCACAAGGAGATCGCACTCAGCCTCGCGGAACGGGTCAAAATCTCCACCTGGGTGGACACCAACTGCCAATATTACGGCAGCTACTGGGGCCGGCGCAACCTGCAATATGCCGTCCACCCGGACTTCCGGCCGGTCCCAACCTTCGATCAGGCCCGAAGTCCAGTGGATCCTGCCGAGAGCAAACCCCGGTAAAAATCCTGTTTGGGGGGACTTTCATAAGGGGCACCCGAGATTTTGCTTTTCATCCCGCCCTGGCTTCCGTGTATTGCGCGTGCCCATGTCCACCGATACCCATGATGCCGCCCTGCTTGGCTTGTTGCAGGAAGCCGTGCCTTTCTCGACCCTGCCCTTTGCCGAGTTGGGTGAGCGCTGCGGCCTGAGTGAGGACGCGACCCTCGCGCGCATCAAGCACCTCAAGGCCGAGCGCGTCATCCGCCAGATCAGCGCGATTTTCGATACCCGCAGTCTCGGCTATGCGTCGAGTCTGGTCGCGACCAAGGTCGCTCCGGAGCGGGTCGATGAAGCCGCCGCCATCATCTCCGCCCACCCGGGGGTGAGCCACAATTACCTGCGCAACCACGAGTTCAACCTGTGGTACACCATCGCCATTCCGCCGACCAGTCGCTTGGGGCTGGAAACCACCGTGGAAATCCTTCACTGCGAGTCCGGTTCGTTGAGTACCCGACTGCTGCCGACGCTCAAGTTGCATAAAATCGGCGTGCGCTTCGACGTCGAGGGCGAGACCCGTCCGGACGACCAGGTCGCCCCGGCCTACAGCGAGAAAAACCGCAGCGCGGCGCAAACACTCACAGCCAGTGAAATCGCTTTCGTACGGGCTATGCAACGGGATCTGGTGCTCACTCCCTCACCTTTTGTTGACCTTGCTGCCGAACTCGGCTTGCCGTTCGAGGAAGTGCGGGCCATGCACGAGGCGTTTCTCGCCAGCGGCCGGATGCGCCGCTTTGCCGCCGTGCTCCACCACCGCAAGGCAGGCTTCGGGGCCAATGCCATGGGCGTCTGGGCCGGACCGCAGGGCGACCCCGCCGCGCTTGAGCGACTCGGCGCGGTGATGGCCGGCTTCCGCGCCGTCAGCCACTGTTACGAACGTCCGAGCTACCCCGATTGGCCTTACAACCTCTTCACCATGGTCCACGGCAAGAGCGAGACTGACTGCGAGCAAACCCTCGCCGCCATCGCCGAAGCCACCGGCCTCAGCCAATGGCAAGCGCTCTATTCCTCCAAGGAATACAAGAAAGTGCGCGTCCGCTACTTCGCCGACGCCGACGCCGCTTGGGAAGCCGCGCATCGTGGCTCCCACCAGTAACGTTTGGCCAAGCCATCGAGAATGCCAAGACTGGTCCGATCACAGGTACAAGAGATTTGGCACGAAAATATTGGGCAGGAAGAAGCAACGCGACAAATATTGAGACGATCGTCAGTGAATTTGTCGTGTTCACCGTGCGACTACAGACCGCGTTTGCCACCTGTCCATGCCCGATCAGTTAGGACATCCTGATGCCCGATCTGACATCAGGATGTCCCGCTGCCGTGTTGGAGGGTCCCTGTCATGCCCTGGTTCATAACCCGTGTAACATGACAAAATCAGCAGTCTAGGTTAGCCAAAACTCAAAAATCCTTGCGGTTCTTTGAACAGAGGCGGCTTAAGCCAATATCCCCTGCGTACCAATCTTTCGCTCAAGGGTTGTCATTGGCGGACAACTTTGGCAGATTGCGGCGTCCGCCCTTGCTCATGAGTTCTTTGGTTTACGCCTTGCACATCACCACGCTCGCCATTTGGCTGGGTTTGGCGGGCTTGGATGTGGTGGGTTGGGTGCTGCCAATCTGGCGTGCGGAGCCCAAATCGTCGCGGGCCGGGGAAACGGTCGCCGTTTTGCCCCCCCCAGAGATTTCCCTGGGCACGCCCACGGAGTCCACAGCTGAGGCGGCGGCAGCGCCGGAGGCGGTTGCTGATGTCCTGCCCACGCCGCCGGATCCGCCGGCTCTAACCGAGTTTTCACCTTTGCCGGATCTGCCTGAGTTGCCCGTCAAGCCCACCACCTCCACGGCAAAGCCCGAGTCCAGACAGCCATCCGCCCAAGCCGTCCGGCGCACGACCGCCGCGAGCGAGGGTTCCTCCCGTGGTGAGGAAGGCGCTCGTTCGGGTGCGGCCCGCATGGCTGCCGGACAGATGCCGCCGCCTATCTATCCACCTGAAGCCCGCCGCAAAGGCCAGAGCGGCACGGTGCTCGTCGAGTTCATGGTGGGCAGCGATGGCCGGGTGATCTCCGCCTATCCCAAGCAAGCGTCGCCGTGGCCGTTGCTCAACAACGAAGCGGTACGCACCGTGCGTGGCTGGAAGTTCCTGCCCGGCACGGTCATGAGGCTGCAGCGCCCGATCGTTTTCCAACTCAAATAAGCTCCCGCCGTGATCGCCAACATAGTCATCGAAACATTTTTCAAAGGAGGCTGGGTCATGTGGCCCATCGTTGCCACCGCCTTTCTCGCCCTCTGTGTGTTGTTGGACCGCGCCGTTTGGTGGTTGCGCTTGCTCAAACGCCTGAGCAGTGCCAACCAGGACCGCGCCCGCGAGGCTCTCGGCGTCGGCGACTTCGCCGCCGCCTGGCACTTGACCCAGTCCACTGAGGACCCGTATTTGCTCAACCTGCGCGAGGGCATGACTCATGCCCACACCTCGATGCTCGCCGCCATGCAACTCCATGCCACCCATTGGATCGAAAAGTCCGAAGCCCGCCTGTGGGTCCTGAGCACTTTGATCACTCTCGCACCGTTGCTGGGGTTGTTTGGAACAGTTGTTGGAATCATGCGTTCATTCTCCTTTGTGGGAGCGGAGCAATTGGCGGCGGCCAAGGTATCCGGGGGGATAGCGGAGGCATTGAT
>CAIKDP010000207.1 GCA_903826205.1 Akkermansiaceae bacterium | reverse complement strand
TGGCGCGACCTGGTGCCGCAAGTCGCCTGGACCATGGCCGAACGCCATGCCAGCCTCGGTTAGGCCAGCTTCAAGGCCGGTCCCCTCACGCCTCCTTGCCGCAGCACTGCTTGTATTTCTTGCCCGAACCGCACGGGCAGGGGGCGTTGCGGCCGGTGGTTTCGATAGAGAAGCTCGGCTTGCGTTTGGGCAGGTTGAGTTTGAGCGTGCTGCCCTCGGGCGAGGGCAGGGCGGAGGGATCGAACTGGTCGGATCTTCCGGTGCTGGCGAGATTGTCCTGGCTGAGGCTTTCGGTGCCGCCCTGGAGTTGTTGGGGCCGGCTGTGGAGCTGGCGCAGGAAGGCTTCCAAATTCGACGCGGAGCGGAAGAGGTTTTGCAGGGCTTCCTGCTTGATGCTGTCCATCAGGGTGACGAACAGTTCGTAGGCTTCGTTCTTGTACTCGATGAGCGGATCCTTCTGGCCCTGGGCACGCAGGCCCACACCTTCGCGCAGGGCGTCCATGTTGTAGAGGTGGGCCTGCCATTGCTTGTCGATGGCGACGAGGACCATGCGGCGTTCCTCCTGGTCTAACACCTCCAGCGGCAGGTTGGCCACGCGGCGCTCGTAGGTATCCTTGACCTTGGCCACGAGGATGGGCGCGATTTGCTCCGGGCCGTGGTTTTGCTTGTTGAGTTCCTCGGGCGTGATGCGGATGGGCAGGGTGGCATTGACCCATTGGAGGAGATCCTTGTAATCGTCGGTGGGTCCATCGTGATCCGCCAGAAAGCTTTCAACCTTGGCGGGGATGGTTTCCTCAATGATTTCCGTGACCAGATCGCGCGGCGTCTCTGTTGTTAGAACTTCATTGCGGTAGCCGTAGACCACCTCGCGCTGCTTGTTCATCACATCATCGAAATCGAGTACCCGCTTGCGCCAGACGTAGTTGCGCTGCTCGACGCGCTTCTGCGCGGTCTCCACGGATTTGTTAAGCCACGAGTGTTCCAGCGCCTCGCCTTCCTTCATGCCGAAGCGCTCCATCATCGATGTCATGCGGTCCGCGGCCGCAAAATTGCGCATCAGATCATCCTCAAAGGAAATAAACGCCTGTGACCGGCCGGGGTCGCCCTGACGGGCGCAACGGCCGCGCAACTGGCGGTCGATGCGCCGCGATTCATGGCGCTCCGTGCCGATGACAAACAGCCCGCCCGCCTCGGGCACGCCCGGGCCGAGTTTGATATCGGTGCCGCGGCCGGCCATGTTGGTGGACACGGTGACGGCTCCGGGTTGACCGGCGCGGGCGACGATTTCCGCCTCTTGTTGGTGAAACTTGGCGTTGAGCACGGAGTGGGGGATCTTCGCCCGTTTGAGCATGCGTGAGAGCGTCTCGGACGACTCGACGGAGGCGGTGCCGCACAGGACCGGCTGGCTCTTGGCGTGGGCCTCTTCGATCTTGAGGACCACGGCGTTGAATTTCTCCCGCCGGGTTTTGAAGACCTGGTCGTTTTCATCCACCCGTTGGTTAGGCTGGTTCGGGGGGATGGGCAACACGTCGAGATGATAGATATCGTGAAACTCGGCCGCCTCGGTTTCCGCCGTGCCGGTCATGCCGGCCAGCTTTTCGTAAAGCCGGAAGTAGTTTTGAATGGTGATGGTGGCAAACGTCTGGGTTTCCGCCTCGATTTCGACCCCTTCCTTGGCTTCGACAGCCTGGTGCAGACCGTCGGACCAGCGGCGGCCGGGCATCTCGCGGCCGGTGTTTTCATCGACGATGATGACCTTGCCTTCCTTGACCACGTATTGCACGTCCTTTTCGTAAACGCAGTAGGCCTTGAGCAGTTGTGAGATGTTGTGGATTTTCTCGGCCTGGGCGTCCATGCGGATTTGCATGGCGTCCTTGGCGGCCAGGCGCTCCTCGTTGGTTAGATCGCGATTGGTCTCAATGTCCGCAAACAGGGTGCCGAGGTCGGGGAGGGTGAAGGAT
Organism: Akkermansiaceae bacterium; assembly: GCA_903826205.1. Lineage (GTDB taxonomy): Bacteria > Verrucomicrobiota > Verrucomicrobiia > Verrucomicrobiales > Akkermansiaceae > Luteolibacter. Next base: position 1,220 of record CAIKDP010000207.1, on the reverse strand, counting down.
TCCGGATCGCCCGGGGAGAGGAACTCGCGACCCATTTCCATCAGGTCGGAGTCGTGGCCTTTCTCATCGATGACGAAGAAGAGTTCCTCCTTGAGCGCGAAGAGTTCCTTTTTCTGCGCATCCTGGTGGAAGGAAAGTTCGGCCTTCTCGATGAGGCGCCGCAACTCGGGCTCCTCCATCATGCGCAAGAGTTGGCGGTTGCGCGGCTGGCCAAGCTTGAGCTTGAAGAGCACCCGTCCGGCCTCGTCCTTGTCGCCCGATTCCAGCAGGTTTTTCGCGTCCGCAGCCAGATCATTGCAGAGCTGCGTCTGGCGTTTGACGAGTTGCTCAACCAGCGGCTTGTAGGTGTCAAACTGATGCGACGATTGGGCCGAGGGTCCCGAAATGATGAGTGGCGTGCGCGCCTCATCTATCAGAATGGAGTCCACTTCGTCGATGATCGCGAAGTAATGGCCGCGCTGGACTTGCTCGTCCCTGGTGGAGGCCATGCCATTGTCGCGCAGATAGTCGAAGCCAAACTCGGCGTTGGTGCCATAGGTGACGTCGCAGGCATATTCGGCGCGCCGCTCCCACGGTGGCATCTGGTTTTGGATGCAACCCACGGTTAGGCCGAGGAAGCGGAACAGGGCACCCATCCATTCCGAGTCGCGGCGGGCCAGGTAATCGTTGACGGTCACCACATGGACACCCAGGCCGGTCAGCGCATTGAGATAGACCGGCAGGGTGGCGACCAGCGTTTTGCCTTCCCCGGTCTGCATTTCGGCGATCATCCCGCGGTGCAGGGCCACGCCACCGACGAGTTGCACATCGAAGTGCACCATCTCCCATAATAGCGGCTGGTCGCTGACACTCAGGGTCGTGCCACACAGACGGCGCGCGGCATTTTTCACCACCGCGTAGGCTTCCGGCAGGATTTGCTCGAGATACTTGATGCGCGAGAGGCGGAAATCCGGCTCGACGTCGTGGAATGCCGCCTTGGCCGCTTCGATGGATTCGGGGGTGGGGTCGACTTGGCCGGGGAGGGCAGGGAATTCCTCGCGCAATAGCGCCAGGCGTTGATCAAGACTGGCCGCGGTGCTGGCCAGTTCCTCCACGCTCATGCGCTCAATCAGCGGCTTTGCCGGGGCCTCCAACACATGGTAACGGGCCAGATAGGCCTGCCATTGGAGCGTCCGTTCGCGCAGCTTTTCCTCCGGCTCGCATTGCAACGTGCCTTCGCT
>CAIKDP010000206.1 GCA_903826205.1 Akkermansiaceae bacterium | reverse complement strand
GGTCAAGAATTTTTGTGAAGTTTTTTCACTTTTTTCCAAAATTTGCGCAAGTCGTTGGTTTGGAGCGCAATCGCGGAGCACGCCGGCCGGCCACCGCCCGCCGGCGCGGCCCTTGGGCCCGGGTGGAGCGCCCCCATGGAGACATTTCAGAGCCGCGGCCGCAGCCGCAAGGGGCTGACGGTTGATAGATAGGCCGCCGGTGTGGCTAAAGCGGCGGGGCGGATGACTCACTTTGCTACTATAATTATAGTATCAAAGTGCCTTGGCGGGGTCGGCGCCGGCTGGAAGTGTTAGAGTGACGGCAAAGCCACCGGCGGCGGGGGACGACGCGCTGGCGGTGCCGCCACAAGCCTCGATGGCGCTGCGCACGATGGCAAGGCCGAGGCCACTGCCACCGGTATCGCGACTGCGCGAGCGATCGGGCCGGTAGAACGGCTCGAAGAGGCGCGGGAGTTCTGCGGGAGCCACGCCGGGGCCGTCATCGGCGATGGTGAGAGTGGCGACATCGGGAGCGGTGGTGGCCGTGATGGAGACGTTGGCGGCGGGGCCGGCATGAATGCAGGCATTGCGCAGGACGTTGGCCACGGCGCGCGCCAGCAATGTCGGGTCTGCGGTTACATGGAGTTGCGGGGGGATGTCCAGGGTGAGGTTGAGATTGGCTCCTTCACGGGCGGCGACTTCTCTAACCATTTCGTCTAACAGAATTGACTGCGGATGTGCAGACCGGTACCTGGCGCGGGAAAAGGCGAGGATTTCCTCGATGAGGGTGGCAAGTTCCGCGGCTTCGGCCTCGATGGAGGCGAGCTGATCCTGAGCGGATTGGCCGAGTTTCATTTCGAGGATTCCGAGGCCGGTGCGGAGTCTGGCGAGAGGCGCACAAAGTTCGTGAGCGGCATCGCCGAGAAAACGTTTTTGGCCGGAGATGAGGTGATCGAGGCGGGTCGCCATGGCCTGAATGGCATGGCCAAGGCATCCGAGTTCATCCTTGCCCCTGGGTGGCAGGGAGAGCTCGAACTGGCCGGAGGCAATCCCCTCGGTGGCAAGCGTCAAACGATGCAGGTAGCGGGTGATGCCAAGAATGAATGGCGTCCAAAAGGCCAGACTCAAGGCCAGCACGCCGAGCCCACCCCAAAGCCAGGGTTTCAGATCGAAAAACATGCCCGAGCCGTCAAGATGGTCGGCACGGACGAGCAACAAGTGGTGGTGCATGGGTTCGCCATGCAAGCCGGGGAAGGCAAGGTGGATGCCCGCCCAATAGCCATTGCCGCCATCGCCGCGCATGAGAAACAGCGGGCGGGAGGGCGGCGCTCGCTCGGCCAGCGGCTTGGGATTGAACTCCAAGCGTGACGGATTTTCCACAGGCGGTGGGCCATGGGCTGGTGGCGGCCCCCGCCCCTCCGGCGGCCGATCGAATGGAGCCAAAGGAGGTCTGCGAGGGATTTCCGGACCTTGTTCGGTGCCGGGCGGGAGAGCATGGTTGGCGCGCTGGATCACATTGGCAGGAACCGTTAGAGGGAATTGCCCCGGAGATGCGGGATCATAGGTAGCCGCAGTCACATGCTTCGCGGTGGCCAGGGGCAGAATGGCTTGGTTCCATTCAGCGGGAGGTCTGCCAATCATTTCCGCATGCACGGCCTCACCGAAGGCGCGCAAGCGCTCACCGGCGGCACCGCTGAGCAGGGAATCCAACCCAAGCCCCAACTGCCAGCCAACGAAGGCCGCAAAGGCCAGCGCAAGAATAAGCAGGTGCAGGAACAACCAACCCAGCACCTTGACTAACAAGGATGCGTGAAGACGTGATTTCATGGCTGATGGGGGGCGGGTTCATGCAGCGAGTAGCCGATGCCGCGGATGGTATGGATGAAGCGCGGGTTTTTCGCGTCATCGCCGAGTTTCTTGCGCAGCGATGAGACATGAACATCGATCGAGCGATCAAACACATCGAAGCGGCGTTCGGAAACTTCCTCAATGAGCCGCTCGCGGGTCTTGACGCGGCCCTTGGCCTTGAGCAGGGAGGTGAGGATGGCAAATTCCAGGGTTGTTAGATCGAGTGCCTGATCGCCAATGCTGGCGGTGTGGGTTTCCACGCACACGCGCAGCGGGCCGGCGCCAAGTTCGCGCAAGGGCGGGGCGGTGGCGACTGAGGATCGGGCGCGGCGGGTGACGGCGCGGAGGCGGGCGAGGAGTTCCCGGGAGGAAAAGGTTTTGGGGAGGTAGTCATCGGCGCCGATTTCCAAGCCGACGATGCGATCCGCCTCATCGCCCAGGGCGGTGAGCATGAGGACGGGGACATCGGAGGTTTTGCGAAGTTCGCGCAGCACGGCAAAGCCATCCATGCCCGGCATCATGACGTCCAGAATCACCGCCTCGTAGGGGCTGGCGAGCGCTTCAGCGAGGCCATCCGGGCCGTTGTGCCGCAGCTCCACCTGATAGCCGAGCGGACTGAGATAGTCGCGAATGAGGCCCGCGAGTTTGCGGTCATCATCGACCACGAGCAGACGGCGATTTCCATGAGATTCCATCGGTGTGAAACCTATAGCACCCCGGACCGGGAGCGCCCACCGTTTTTACAAGAACTTAACATTTTTCCCGGGACAATGGGTCTTGACAACGTGCCCTGCGCCAACAAGAAAGCGGCACATGAAAAACATACCGGTTTTGCACGTTTGCGAGACGAGCCTCGCGGCAGCTTATGAAAAGGCCCTGATTGCGCTGCATGAAAACGGCGTGGGCTTCCACACCCAATACGACAAACCGGGGGATCCGCCCAGCCTCGACTGCACGCTTAATCTAACCGTTCTGGATCCGCTGGCCGAACCGATGATCCACAAGGCATTTCCCGGCGGCATCGAGGATTTGCGCGAATACGTCATGGAGGTCGGTGGCGCCAAGGACCACTGGGTCAAAAGCATGAACGACCCCGACGACACGCGCTGGGAGTACACCTATCATGGGCGCCTCGCCGCCTACGGCTCGTGGCAGGAGGCGCACGAGGGCAAAGCGATACGCGCCGGCGCATTCCGTGTGGACCAGATCGAGGCGGTGATCGCCAAACTGGTGAAGCAACCGTACACGCGGCAGGCCCAGATGATCACCTGGATGCCTAACATCGACCTTGATTGCTACGACCCTCCCTGCCTGCAATCGATCTGGTATCGGTTGATGGAAGACGAGACGGATGGCAGCTGGTGGCTGAATTGCAACATCCGATTCCGCAGCAACGATGCCTGGGGCGCGAGCTTCATGAACATGTTCGGCTTCATCCTGTTCAACCGCGATGTGATCGCCGCGGAGATCGCCAAACGCAGCGGACGCAGCGTCAAGCTGGGCCGCCTCAACTGGCAGGCCGATTCCTATCACATATATGGCAAGGACATAGCCGCGGCCAAGGCCCGCCTGTTTGACCGGCTCGCCATCACCACCTTCGAGAACCGCGTCTATGAGTTCACGGACGAGATGATCCAGGAGATCTATCAGGAAGCGGAGCCCGCCATCCGCCTCAAGATCGATGAATACGACCGTTCCCACTGAGCGTTCCGCCGATGACCAGCCACACCGCTCCACTCACCCCGGCTCAGGTGGCAAGCCTGCGCCAAATATTGGAGCGCGATGGCTTTGACTTCGAGGCGAAGGAACACGCGGTGTTTGCCGCACGCAAGGGCAAGCTGAACGTCACCGTCTATCAAAAGGGACCCAAGGTTCTGGTTCAGGGCAAGGACACCGAGGACTTCATCCGCTTCACCTTGGAACCCGAAATCCTCGGTGAGGCCCGCCTCGGGTATGAGGAAATCGTCCAACCCGACCTCTTCGAGCCCCACTTTGGCATCGATGAAAGCGGCAAGGGCGACTTTTTCGGCCCGCTCGTCATAGCCGGCGCCTACACCGATGGCGCCATCACCCGTCAGCTCATGGACGCCGGCATCATGGATTCCAAGCGCATCACCAGCGCCGCCCGGATCCGCCAGCTTGCAGCGAGCATTCGCGCCACCCCCGGCTGCCGCACCGAGGTGGTGGCCATCGGGCCCGAGCGCTACAACGCGCTGTATGAGTCGTTCGGCAATCTCAACCAGCTTCTGGCATGGGGCCACGCCCGGGTCATTGAGAACCTCGCCGCCGCGCTCCCTAACTGCCCGCGCGCGCTCAGCGACCAATTCGCCAACCCCAAGGTGCTGCAGCGCGCGCTCAAACAAAAAGGCCTTACCCTCACCCTCGAGCAGCGCACCAAGGGTGAAAGCGACATTGCGGTGGCCGCCGCGTCGATCCTCGCCCGTGAGCGCTTCATTGATTGGATCGACAAAACCTCGAGCGCCGGTGGCGTCCGGCTGCCGCTGGGAGCCTCCGCGGCGGTGATCCAGGCCGGCCGCGAGCTGATCGCCCGCCACGGCGCTGACGCCCTTGCCAAAACCGCCAAGCTCCATTTTCGCACCACCCACCTGATCCTTGGCACCCCGCCGCCCGCCGCCGACCCGAGTTGATTCGGCCACTCCCGGACCAGTAACGACTCAGGCACAACGGATCTTATGGAACAGGCAACGGAGATATCCATGGCTTGCGGCGCTGCGGCCTGTGCTATCAGCTGCTCGGAATTTGATTATGGGTGCGGCGCGGCATGCGTTGAAAAAAGCGCGATTATTGGCGCGACAAGTCCTTGCCAAGCGGTTAGTAAGGGCGACGCACTACGCCGCATTATCCCCTCTTCCCCATGGCCACCATCACCAAACGCGAACTTGCCATCAGAATCACCGAGAAACTCGGAGTCAATGGCATCGAAATCACCCAGCAGCACGTTTCTGAAATCATTCAAACCCTCATTGAGGAAATCACCGAAACCCTCGCCCGCGGCGACAACGTCGTCATGCGGAAATTCGGAGCCTTTGAGGTTCGTGAAATGAAGGCCAAACTTGGCCGCAACCCGAAGAATCCAACGTCTACCGTCAAAATCCCCGCACGCGCCGCCGTCAAGTTCAAGCCTGGCAAGGAAATGAAGGAGAAGGTCGCCGCCACCCTCAAGGTCGTCCGCGAGCGCAAAAAGTGAGGAGGGTCATGCCAGGACATCTGTCACTTCGCGGCGTGTTGCGCTTGGCCATGGCGCTGGGCACGTTGGCGCTGGTCTCCTGCGGCCACAGTTACAACGGCTACCAGACCCGGTCTTACACCGTGCGCGGCCAGACCTATCACCCGATGAGCGTCGAGCAGGCACTCACCTTTGAGGAAACCGGCACCTGCTCGTGGTATAACGAATCCTCGTTCTTCGGACTCATGCGCGGCACCACTTCGCTGGGTGAGAAAGTCATGCCCTGGGATCTGATCGGGGCCCACAAGACACTGCCGCTGCCCTGCCTCGTCAAAGTCACCAACGTCAAGACCGGCCACTCCGTCAAAGTCCGCATCAACGACCGCGGCCCGTTCATCGCCGGACGCACGCTGGACTTATCACCCCGCGCCGCCAAAAAAATCGGCTTCTATGACAAGGGGCTTGCGACCACCCATCTTGAGGTTTTGTCCGTTGGAGATGGCTCCTACAAGCGCAGCAAGAATCATGGCTGGTTTTTCTGATATATCATGCCAAAACTCTTCCGCATACTCATTTGGGCTGCCGTTTCCTTGCTCGGCGCGGTGGCGGTCGGCGTGATGGCATTCCAGCGCGGCGAACCGGTCAATGCGCTGTGGCTGGTGATAGCGGGGGTGTGCACGTATGCGGTGGCCTATCGGTTTTACTCGGCCTGGTTGATGGCCAAGGTGCTGACAATTGATGACCGGCGGGCGCCGGCGGCCATCACCTGCAACGATGGCAAGGACTTCGTACCCACACCCAAGTGGGTGGTTTTCGGCCATCACTTTGCCGCCATAGCCGGGCCCGGACCGCTGGTGGGACCGGTGCTGGCGGCCCAATTCGGCTACCTGCCGGGAGCTTTGTGGATCTTGGTGGGAGCCACCCTGGGCGGTGGCGTGCATGACTCGGTGGTGTTGTTTTCCTCGATGCGCCGCAACGGCAAATCGCTCGGTCAAATGATCCGCGAGGAACTCAATCCGGTGCTCGGCATCATTGCGCTCATCAGCCTGTTAGTGATCATGACCATCCTGCTGGCGGTGCTCGGACTGGTGGTGGTCAAGGCCCTGGCGGAAAGTCCGTGGGGTCTGTTCACCATCGCGGCCACCATTCCGCTGGCCTTCATCATGGGGCTGGCAATCAAGAGTGGCAAAGTCAGTGTCACCCACGCCACCCTGTTCGGCGTGATCGGCCTGTTGGCGGCGGTCGTGGCCGGCAAATACCTGCCACCCGCGTGGGCGGCGGCGCTCACCCTGAAATCGACCCAACTGGCGTGGGCGATCATGATCTACGGCTTTGCAGCCAGCGTGCTGCCGGTATGGATGCTGCTGGCGCCGCGCGATTATCTCAGTACGTTCATGAAGCTGGGCACGGTGGCTCTGTTAGGCCTGTTCATTGTGTTTTTGGCGCCGCCCTTGCAGATGCCGGCGGTCACGCCGTTCATCCACGGCGGCGGCTTTGTGGTGCCCGGTCCGGTGTTTCCGTTTGTGTGCATCACCATCGCCTGCGGTGCCATCAGCGGCTTCCACTCGCTCATCGCCTCCGGCACCACCCCGAAAATGCTCACCCGCGAAAAGGACATCCGCCTCATCGGCTACGGCGCGATGATCGTCGAAATGTTGGTCGCGCTGATGGCGGTCATCGCCGCCTGCGCGCTGCCGCCCGGCGAATACTTCGCCATCAACTCGCCGGTCGATCCTAACAATGCCGTCGCCGTCGCCGCGCAAATCCAAACCATCAACTCCTACGGCCCCGCCTACGCCATCAGCCAGGAGCGCATGCAGGCGCTCGCCTCCGACCTCGGCGAGATCCACATGATCGGCAAGGTCGGCGGGGCGCCCACCTTCGCGGTGGGCATGGCGCAGATGTTCGCCGCCATCATCCCCGGCAAGACCGCGCTCTCGCTGTGGTATCACTTCGCCATCATGTTCGAGGCGTTGTTTATTCTAACCACCTTGGATGCCGGAACCCGCGTCGGCCGCTTCATCCTGCAAGACTTGTTAGGCGAGATATCGCCGCGGCTGCGCGACACCCGCTCGTGGCCGGCCAACATCCTGGCCACCGGCCTGCTGGTATCGGCGTGGGGGTTTTTCCTCTATCAAGGTGCGCTCGACCCCGAGGGTATAGCCAAGAGCCTGTGGCCGCTTTTCGGCATCTCCAACCAACTGTTGGCGGTGATTGCGTTTTGCTTCGGCACGGTGGTTCTCATCAAGATGGGCAAGGCCCGGTATTGTTGGATCACGCTGTTGCCCATGTCCCTGCTCACGGTGGCCACCTTCAGCGCGGGTTTGATGAAAATTTTCTCGGCCAATGCCGCGGGGTTTCTCCCCGCCATCCGCCAGCTTGAGGGCAAAATCGCCGGCGGTCTCGAGGGCCCGGCGCTCGCCGGGGCCAAGAACTCATTGTTCAATGCCCGCATCGACGTGATGGTGACCGCCACCCTGCTGGTGTTTGTCACTCTCATTGTGTTCGGTACCGCCTACGAATGCTGGCTGCTCCTGACCAAGCGCAAGCCGAGCGTGCTGCGTGAGAGCCCGTATGAACTATTGCGGGAACCGCAGGCAGCGCCGGAAGACATCGCGCCGCCCATCGCGCCGGCCATCATGTGATGGCCTGATTCGTCGGCACTCTTCGTAGGCGCGCGGGTGACAGCGCGGGGGGCGAGGCCCGGTTGCTCATGGTCGCCCCATCAGCCCAAGACCGCGTTCTCACGAACGCGCCTACGAGCGGACGCTCTCTTCGTAACGCGCTGGTGGCAGCGCGGGTGGGCATGACTCCCGTCGACTCATGCACGTTCCGTCACGGCTTGGTCATCACCAATACGGAATTGGCGGATGCGCCGCCCCAGACGCCAGCGCCGGTAGCATTGATCATAAAAGCCGTCGTGCCTGTGGGCAGCGGCTTGCTGGCGATCACTTCGTCCTTGGTGATGGTGCAGGGGATGGTGGGCAAAGTCTGGTTTTTCCATTCGGTGGTGGCCGTTGAGAAGCCGACCGCCGCGCTCTGGATTTCACCCGTATACTTGGCATGCACCAGTCCGTCCTTGGGATTGACCTGAGGCCGCGCAAACCTCGGCATCGGCGCGCTGCCTTTCACGACGCTGTTGGCGAAGCCACCGATCTCCCAGACTTCTTCCCAGCCGAAGCCATGGCCGTGAGGCAAAAACGGCCGAATGCACATGGAACTCGGTCCGCCTGCGGTCTCTGCCGATTTACTGAACTTATCGAGTGGAAAGACGTTCTCGTTGGCCCCTTGCACCCAAAGCATCGGCATCTTGGCGTAGGGCAGGTAGGCCGACGGATCCCACTTCGCCAGATAAACCCGGTATTGCTCGGGCGTCATGTCATGTTTGTGAATGAAGCCGCCGCCGTAGACGGGAATGACGAAAGCGAATCGCGAGTCGATACCCGCCACGGCGCTGACGATCGTGCCGCCCCAGGAGATGCCGGTCAGGCCGATCTTCTTCGGGTTGATCTCGGGGAATGAGCGCAGCAGGGAATTGGCGCGAATCACGTCCGCCACCGCATGATAGAACCATTGCTCGGTGTCCGGCAGGGCGATATCGCCGAACCAACTGATGCGTTTGGGCCCGGCGTTCGGGTGTCCCTGGTCCAGCGGGAAATTCCCTTGCACGCCAAAGAAGTGCGAGCCCGGCAAATGGCCCTCCAAGTCCATCGCGATGGCCGCGTAGCCATTCGAGTTCCACTTCCTCACCCACTCGGGAAAGGCCGAACCGCCGCCGCCGTGGGCGCACACCACTGCCGGCCAACCGCCCGCCGGCGGTGTCCCTGCGGGAGCCGCATAGTAGGCAAACACCCAGGTCGGTTTGCCCTTGTAATCCGCACCCTCATAGAAAAACGCCCGCATTCCGTTGGCCGGACGTTCCGTGGTGGCGTGCACCGGGGGGACCTTCGCCAGCGCAGGCCCATCCCATGGAATGACCCGCTTCCCCGGCGCGGGCTCAGCCGCAAATGCCGGAGCAGCACATGCCAGCAGCATGAGCAGCACATTGAATTTCTGAAACGGCCTGATTTTGTTAGATGAATGCATGACAGAATATGGGGTACGGCGAAGCTTACCCTGCTGATCCGCGCTGCCAAGCATCCTTTTTGGGGCATTTGGGCCGAATCGCGCGGCGGTTTGGGCCCCGGCAAGCAGCTCACCCAAGGACCCCGCCTGTTTGAGGCGCTCAAACCCGGTGTGGACAATACCGGCAAAGGATGCTTGGGTGGTGCTTCATTCCCGGCATGCACCACCTCGAAAACCTCCTGCAAAAAAATCGCGCGTGGGCAGCTGCCATCAATGCCCGCCAGCCTGGATTTTTCAAACAGCTCGCCAGCCAGCAGCGGCCCCAATACCTGTGGATCGGTTGCTCGGATAGCCGGGTGCCCGCCAACCAAATCATTGACCTCGCACCGGGCGAGGTTTTCGTCCACCGGAATGTGGCCAACATTGTGGTCGAGACCGATTTCAACGTGCTCGCCGTGTTGCAATATGCCGTCGATGTGCTGCAAGTCCGTCACATCATCCTCTGCGGCCACTACGGCTGTGGCGGCATCAAGGCCGCCCTCGAGAACTTCCGCCACGGCATGATCGACAACTGGCTCTCCGGCGTCCGCGCCCTCCGCCGGTTGCACCGCGAGCAACTCGACGCGTTGCCGCCAGAGGCAGCCGAGGACCGGCTTTGCGAACTCAACGTGTTGGCCCAAGCCAGGCACGTCGCGCGCACCACCATACTGGAGGACGCCTGGGAGCGGGGGCAGGAAATCGCCATCCACAGCTGGATCTACCGCCTTGACACCGGCATCATCAATCCTCTGGCCGATCCGATCCGGCAACCCTTGTCCTAACCGACCTGGCGCCCGCCGCAGAAACGCAAGGTGCAACGCCATGAATGATGAGGCAATGCCTGACATCCGCAGGGCTGAGTAACGAACAAGAACAGACACAAAACGGGCCGCGTCCTGAGACGCGACCCGTTGCGGGTTGTGAGTTATACTAACAGAATGGCGGGTTATGCCATGCGTGCGGTCAGCAACTCGCGTTGGGCGGGGAGCTCCTTGGGCAGGTGGTCGCCCACCGAGGTGAAGAACTCTTCCTGACCGGCGATTTCGGCCTGCCACTCGGCGTTATCCAAGGCCATGACCTGGTCGAAGGTTTCCTTGGTGAAGCCATCGAGGCCGGTGGTGTTGAATTCGTCATAGGACGGGCTCAAGCCGACCTTGGTTTCGGTGGCGGAGGCCTGGCCGTTGCAGCGTTTGACGATCCACTCGAGCACGCGCATGTTTTCGCCGTAACCGGGCCACAGGAATTTGCCTTCGGCGCTCTTGCGGAACCAGTTGACGTGGAAGACCTGCGGCAGCTTGGCGACATGTTTGGCCATGTCCAGCCAGTGGCCGAAGTAATCGCCCACATTGTAACCGCAGAACGGCAGCATCGCCATCGGATCGCGGCGGACTTTGCCGAGCGTGCCGGCGGCGGCGGCGGTCATTTCCGAACCCATGGTGGCTCCGATATAGACGCCATGCTGCCAATCGAGAGCCTGGAAAATGAGCGGCATGGTCGTCGCACGGCGGCCACCGAAGACAATACCGTCAATCGGCACACCATCCGGATTTTGCCAGTTGGGATCAATGGTCGGGCACTGCACGGCGGGCGCTGTGAAGCGGGCATTGGCATGGGCGGCGGTGCGTCCGCAATCCGGTGTCCAATCCTGGCCGGTCCAATCGATGAGATGGGCCGGCGGGGTTTTGCTCATGCCTTCCCACCACACGTCGCCGTCATCGGTGAGACCGACGTTGGTGAAGATGGCATTGGCCTTGATGGATTCCATGGCCAGCGGGTTGGTGTCGTACGCGGTGCCCGGGGCGACGCCGAAATACCCGGTTTCCGGGTTGATGGCGTGGAGTTTGCCATCTTCGTGCGGCCACAGCCAGGCGATGTCGTCGCCGACAATGGAGGTTTTCCAACCGGCATCCAGATAGGCTTGCGGCGGGATGAGCATGGCGAGGTTGGTCTTGCCGCAGGCCGAGGGGAACGCGACGGATAGATAATTGGTGGTGCCATCCGGCGCGTGCACGCCGACGATGAGCATGTGCTCTGCCATCCACTTGTTGTCGCGGGCAATGTTGGACGCAATGCGCAGGGCCAGGCATTTCTTGCCTAACAATGCATTGCCGCCGTAACCGGATCCAAACGACATGATCTCGCGGGTGTCCGGGAAATGCACGATGTACTTGTCGTCGTTGCAGGGCCAGGTGGTGTCGGCCTGGCCGGCGGCGAGCGGTGCGCCCACCGAGTGGAGGCAGGGGATGAAGGTGCCGAAGCCATCGCGTTTTTTGGTGATGGCGCCACTGGCTTCATCTTCGAGACGCTTGAGGACGTGGGCACCCATGTGGCACATGATGCGCATGTTGACGACCACGTAGGCGCTGTCGGTGATTTCCACGCCGATCTTGGCGAGTGGTGAATCCAGCGGGCCCATGCAGAAGGGAATCACATACATCGTGCGGCCTTGCATGCAGCCGCGGAATTTTTCCGTTAGTTTGGCACGCATTTCAGCGGGATCAGCCCAATGGTTGGTGGGACCGGCGCCGGCCTTGGTCTTGGAACAGATGAAGGTGCGGTCTTCCACGCGGGCGACGTCCGAAGTGGTCGAGCGGGCGAGGAAGCAGTTCGGGCGTTTCTCGGGATTGAGGCGGGTGAAGGTGCCTTTGTCAACGAGGAGGGTGGTGAGGCGGTCCCATTCGGCCTGTGAGCCATCGCACCACTCGACATGGTCGGGGGAGCAAAGGGCGGTTATTTCAGCGACCCATTGTTGCAGGGCGGAGTGGGTTGTGTTTGCGGTGTTGGTCATAGCGTGGGGCACTAGAGAGGAACTTTGTCTACTTTGCAACCCCATGAGGTAAATCGACCGAAATTTGGCAATAAATGCGGATTGGGGCGGGTTACGGGCCGAGAAAATGGCGGCGGGATGTCCCCGCCGCCATCAAAACCCGGAGCGGGCCGCCGTCGCCCCGCGCCGTTGGACGTGAGGCGGTGGCCGCCCATAAAACCAATTGGTGAAAACCAGCACTCATACAACGCCGCTGGCGCGGAAATGTTTCCAAGAAATTGCATAAATCCGTCCTTTGTGTGCCCGTTGTTGCGGCGGGCGGAGGACTGTGGTATGTCCGGCGCGCATGGCACTGGCAGATCGCAATTACGACCACGGACAATATCGGGCAGGAGGTGGCCATGCCCGCCTGACTCCGGTCGTGAAATGGCTGATCGGGGTCAATGTGGCGGTTTTTTTCGGTGACATTCTCTTTTTCAACGAAGGACTGACCGAGTGGGGGGCCTTCACCATCCATTCCGCACTCGGCCGCGGCCGGGTATGGGAATTTCTAACATTCCAGTTCCTGCATGCCAGTGTGTTGCACGTGTTGTTCAACATGTTGGGGGTGTTTTTCTTCGGTCCTTGGCTGGAGCGGTGGTGGGGCGGACGGCGGTTTTTGGCGTTTTATTTGCTCTGTGGCGCGGCTGGAGCGGCCTTCTACACCGTGCTGTCATTCCTGGGTGTCCTGCAGCCGAAACTTGGCGCACCGCCATTGGAATATATGCCGCTGGTCGGCGCCTCGGCTGGCATCTATGGCATTCTGGTGGGGGTGGCGGTGATTGCGCCCAACCTGCGGGTGATGTTGTATTTTCCGCCACTTGAAATGTCGATGCGGCAACT
>CAIKDP010000205.1 GCA_903826205.1 Akkermansiaceae bacterium | reverse complement strand
GAATACCGCGCTCTCTTAACAACCACCGATGCCGCCGGCAAAAAGGTCACGGCACTGCTGCCCCTGCGCGTGCTTGATCCGGAGGCCGCCAGGTTTCCTGTTAGGATTGCCAACCATTTCGCAATGAAGAGCCGGAAGGTATTGCCGGGCGGGGAATTCGTCGCCGTGTGGGGCACGGGTTATGACAAGGCGCGCGTGTATTTCGAGATCGGGCACCGCGGGAAGATTTTGCGCAAAGGCTGGTCGGATGGGACCAAAACGCAGGAAATACTGCGCTTCCCGGTGACCGAAGAGCATCGCGGCGGCTTTCAGGTGCGCCTGTTGTTTGTCCATGAGAACCGCACCTATCACGAATCCATCACGGTCGATGTGCCATGGAGCAAACATGATCTCACACTCAAATTTGAGTCGATGCGCTCGAAGCTCGAACCCGGCGCCAAGGAAACCTGGTCCGTTCTCGTCGAGGGCGCGGAGAAGCATGCGGTCGAGATGTTGGGCGTGCTGTATGACGCGTCGCTGGATGCCTTCGCGCGCCACGACTGGACGTCGTCGCTCAGTGGCAATTTCTATCATGACAGTGACCGGGTCCGGCTCGATAACGTTGGCGGATTGACATTTTTCTACCCTTGGGACGAGAATTGGAATCCGGTTACCGGCTACAGGCAACCGAGCTACCGGCATTTTGTTGACGACGTTTTCAACGACGGCTTTATCGAACCGGATGCCACCGCGTGGTATGAACCGCATGCGGGGAAGCGAGGCCACGGTTTCGGCGTCGGCCGTGGAGGCGGCGGTGGCGGCATGGCCTTCGGCTACGCGGCCAAGAGCGCCATGCTGATGTCCGACGCGGCGGTGCCGTGCGCACCGGCAGCCATGGCGGCAGCGCCGACGCCAGAGACGGCCACCGGGGGCCTGCGCTCGGGGGATGAGTCCGTCACCCGCAATTCCATCGACGCGATTTTGAACAACCCCGACCGCGCCGGGGCCGCCGCGCCGGATCTATCGAAAATCTCGGCGCGCAAGAACCTGCAGGAGACCGCATTCTTCGAGCCGCATCTAACGACCGATGACAAGGGCATGGTGAAAATGACCTTCACCATGCCGGAGGCGCTGACGAAATGGCGGTTCATGGGCTTTGCCCACGATGCCAAGCTGCGCTCTGGCTACCTCGAAGGCGAAACCGTCACCGCCAAGGACTTGATGGCGCAACCGAACCCGCCGCGCTTCCTGCGCGAGGGCGATGAGATCGAGTTCACGGTCAAAATCACCAACCAAAGCGACAAGCCCCAATCCGGCAAGGCCAGGCTCAGCTTCGCCGATGCCGCCACGCTGGAGGCGCGCGATGCGGCGCTGTCTCTAGCAAATCCGGAGCAGCCCTTTGAGATCCCGGCCAAGGAATCGAAAACCCTGTCGTGGCGGATCAAGGTGCCGGACGGCGCGGGGTTTCTCACCTACAAGGCGGTCGCCGCCACTGACACTCTGTCCGATGGCGAGGAGGGCATGATCGCGGTGCTGTCAAAACGCCAGCTTGTCACCGAGTCGATCACGCTGCCGATCCGCAATGCCGGATCGCGCGAATTTGCAATGAAGAAATTGTTGGATAGTGGCAAGTCGGACACGTTGCGGCATGAGGCGCTGACCGTGCAGGTGGTGTCGCAGCCGGCGTGGTATGCGGTGATGGCGCTGCCCTATCTGATGGAATTCCCGCACGAATGCGCCGAGCAGGTGTTCAACCGTTACTATGCCAACCAGCTGGCGCGGCACATCGCGCAGAGCGATCCGAAGATCCGCCGGGTGTTTGAGCTGTGGCGCAACGCCCCGAAAACACTGGAGAGCCCGCTGCTCAAGAACCAGGACCTCAAGAGCCTCATGATTGAGGAAACCCCTTGGTTAAGAGACGGCAACTCGGAAACGGAGGCCCGCCGGAACGTCGGCGTCCTGTTCGACGACAACCGGCTCGACAGCGAAATGACGCGCGCCATGAAACGCCTGGAAGACATGCAGCTCGACAGCGGCGCCTGGCCGTGGTTCCCCGGTGGCCGCGCCAGCGATTACATCACGCTCTATATCGTCACCGGCACCGGGCGCCTGAAACACCTCGGCGTGAAAATCAACAACGAGCTCGCGCTGCGGGCGCTGGATTGGCTCGATGGCCAGATCCGCCAGACCTATCAGGAAATCAAGCGCAAGGACCGCGAAGCCAACCACTTCAGCTCGTTCGTCGCGATGTATCTGTATGGCCGCAGTTTCTATCTGGAACAACGGCCGGTCGCCGACGACAACAAGGAGGCGGTCGATTATTTCCTCAAGCAAGGCGCCAAGTATTGGATGGACAACCCGAGCCTGATGACCCGCAGCCACACGGCGCTCGGGCTGTGGCGCTTCGGCGACAAGCAAACGCCGCCGGCCATCATCAAGTCGCTGCGCGAGAATGCGCGCAACACGGAGGAACTCGGCATGCATTGGCGCCTCAACGAGGGGTATTATTGGAACGAGGCGCCGGTGGAAACCCAGGCGATGATCATCGAGGCGTTCCGCGAGGTGGCTGCCGACATGCAGGCGGTCGACGATTGCCAGGTGTGGCTGCTCAAACAAAAACAAACGCAAGGCTGGAAGACCACCAAGTCCACAGCCGACGCGGTTTATGCGCTTTTGTTAGGCGGCGATGTCAAACGCCTCGCCTCGGATGCGCTGGTGAAAGCCGAGTTGGCGGGGGTGGCGGTCAAGCCGGAAAACGTCGAACCCGGCACCGGCTTTTATGAGAAGAAATTCCATGCCACCGAGGTCAAGCCGGCGATGGGCAAGATCAAGCTCACCAAGACGGATGCCGGGGTGTCCTGGGGGTCGCTGCACTGGCAGTATCTGGAGGATGTGTCAAAGATCACCCCGCACGAGGGCAATCCGCTGGAGGTGAAGAAGTCGTTGTTTGTCAAACGCATGACCAAGGACGGCGCCACCCTCGAGGCGGTGTCCGGCCCGCTCAAGCCCGGCGACGAAATCGTCACCCGCGTGGAAATCCGCGCCGACCGCGACATGGAATACATCCATCTCAAGAACCAGCGCGGCAGCGGCGTGGAGCCGGTCAATGTGTTATCTAACTACAAATGGCAGGACGGCCTCGGCTATTACGAAATGACCAAGGACACCGCGGACCATTTTTTCATCGATCGCTTGCCGCGCGGCAATTATGTCTTTGAGACTTCCGCGCGGGTCCAACTGCGCGGCACCTATCCGACCGGTATCGCGGAAATCCAATGCATGTATGCCCCCGAGTTCAACAGCCACAGCGGCAGCGTGATGATGAAAGTGGAGTGAGGGACAAGGCGATAGATAAGGAGCCACGACATTCCTGTCGTGGACGCACAAGGGCGGCGGCAGAATCGCCGATTTGGAGCGATCCTTGGGCATCCAGCTCCGCGCGCACGACAGGAATGTCGTGCCTCCTCAAGTCCCACCCATAAGAATCTAACACGTCAGCGTCCAACTCGTTGTGAAGCTGCTTGGGCGCGTGGAAGACCGGCCAGAGCCGGGCGGAAACCCAAAAAACGTTTTGCGTTTCCTCCGGCCTTGATCTAGGCTCGCCAAGCATGCGGGCGCAGGAGCCGGATTGTTTCCGCTTGCGTCCGGCGGGCCAGGCCAAATGGCTCATTGAGAGCGTCGTCACCCGTCCCACCCGCATCCGTCATATGTCCATGCCATGAAAAAGTTGCTTATACTCGTCGGAGTGCTGGTGCTGGCCGCAGGCAGCGGTTGGTGGCTGCGGGAAAAATTCCGCCGGCCTGAGGCGGGGCTGAGCCTGTATGGCAACGTCGATATCCGGGGGGTGGATCTCGGGTTCCGGGTGGCGGGCCGTTTGGGCGAAGTGCTGAAAGACGAGGGGGATGCGGTGCAGGCGGGCGAGTTGCTGGCTCGCCTCGATGCCCAACCGTACGCCCACGAACTCGCGCGCGCCGAGGCCGAACTGGCGGCCGCGGTGGCCGACCAACAATTGAAAAAAGCCGGCTACCGCAGCGAGGAGGTCGAGCAGGCGCGGGCGGCCATGGAAGAAAGCCGGGTGGCCGCCATGGATGCGGTGCGCGCCTATCAACGCCAGCTTGGCCTGGTGGGCGGTGGCGGCACATCCCAACAGAATTTGGAAACCGCGGAAGCCGCCCGCGACCAGGCCAAACAGCGGGAAATTTTCAACGCGGCAAAATTAAAACTGTTGGAGGCCGGGTTCCGGGCCGAGGAAATCGCCGCGGCTGACGCCAAGGTCGGGCAAGCCACAGCCGCCCGCGCCAGTGCCGCCCTGCATCTGGAGGACACGCAACTCAAGGCACCGTCCGCTGGCGTGGTGCTCACGCGTGCGCTTGAGCCGGGGGCGATCGTGCCGGCCGGGGCCACGGTGCTCTCGCTCTCGCTGGAACAACCGGTGTGGGTGCGCGCCTACGTGCATGAGAGCGAACTGGGCAAGGTGCCGCCGGGCACCAAGGTCTTGCTAACCACCGATGGCAGGCCGGGCCGGCCATTCCATGGCAAGGTGGGATTTGTGTCGCCGCGCGCCGAGTTCACCCCGAAATCGGTGGAAACCCCCGAGTTGCGCACATCGCTGGTCTATCGGCTGCGGGTGGTCGTCGATGATTCGGACGGTTCATTGCGCCAGGGCATGCCGGTCACTGTCACGTTAGATCCAACCCCGCCGTGATGTGCCGGACGTTGTTGTTAGTTTCAGTGGTCTTAGCAAGTCCTTTCCGGGGATGGACGACCCGGCGCTGGCCGCGCTGACTGGCGAAATCCGCAGCGGTCACATCACCGGCCTGGTCGGGCCGGATGGCGCGGGAAAAACCACCCTGCTGCGCCTCATCGCCGGCTTGATGGTGCCCAGCTCCGGCAGTCTCACCACTCTCGGGCGCGACCCTGTGCACGAGGCCGCGGCGCTGCATTGCGAACTCGGCTACATGCCGCAGAAGTTCGGTTTGTATGAGGACCTCACGGTGCTGGAAAACCTCACCTTGCATGCCGACCTGCGTGACGTCACCGGCACGGAACGGGTGGCCACCTTCGAGCGCCTGCTGGCATTCACCGATTTGCAGCGCTTCACCGGCCGCTTCGCCGGCAAACTCTCCGGCGGCATGAAACAAAAGCTCGGACTGGCCTGCGCGTTGTTAGGAAAGCCCCGCCTGCTGCTGCTCGATGAGCCGGGCGTGGGCGTGGATCCCATATCCCGCAAGGAACTCCGCCGCATGGTCGAACAATTGGTCGATGACGGCATCGCCGTGGTCTGGAGCACGGCCTATCTGGAGGAGGCGGAAATGTGCGGCACCACGCTGGTGCTCAACGCCGGCCAGTTGATCTTTTCCGGCGCGCCGGCGGCCATGACCGCGCCGCTGGTCGGCAGATGCTGGCATCTGCTCAACCCCGCCGGCAACAAGCGCCAACTGCTCGCACATGCGTTGTCCCACCCGTCTATCAGCGATGGCACGATCCAGGGTCATCACCTGCGGCTGACGTTCCGCGAGGGCGCGCCAGCACGACCGCCGGACTTTCCGCCGGCGGCCCTCGGTGCGCCGCCCGCCACCGCCTGGGCCCCCGTGGCGCCGCGTTTCGAGGATGCGTTCATCGACCGCATGGGCGGCGGACCGGGCGGAGAATCCGTGCTGGCCGGCCACGTGCGGGCGATTCCAGGCGACGGCAGCGTGGTCATTGAGGCGGACCAACTCACCAAACAATTCGGCGCCTTCACCGCCACTGACGCGGTCACGTTTCAAGTCCGCCGCGGCGAGATCTATGGTTTGTTAGGTCCCAACGGGGCGGGCAAGTCCACCACCTTCAAGATGATGTGCGGCTTGCTCAAACCCAGCTCAGGGCGGGCGACCGTGGTCGGGCTCGATCTCCGCCACAGCGCCGGCCGGGCCCGCCAGAAACTCGGCTACATGGCGCAGAAATTCTCGCTGTACGGCAATTTGACAGTGCGCAGCAACCTGGAGTTTTTCTCCGGCATCTATGGCCTCACCGGCGCTGAACGCCGCCACAAAACCGCCACGATGGCGGAAATTTTCCACCTCGTGCCGTTCCTCGAGGCCAAGACCGAATCGCTGTCGTTAGGTTTCAAGCAACGGCTCGCGCTGGCCTGTGCGGTGATGCATGAGCCGGATATTTTGTTTCTCGACGAGCCCACCTCGGGCGTGGACCCGGTGACGCGGCGCGAGTTCTGGACCCACATCAATGGCCTGGTCGGGCGCGGCGTGACGGTGATGGTGACCACTCATTTCATGGATGAGGCGGAATACTGCGACCGCATCGGCCTGGTCTATCGCGGGCAACTCATCGCCTCCGGAACCCCCGACGAACTCAAGGCTCTGACCGCCACCGCCGCCAACCCGGACCCGTCGATGGAGGACGCCTTCATCGCCCTGATCCGCGGCAAGGACGAGATGTGAAGGTGGCCCAGGGCCAGAAATAGGGTTGCATCATGCGGGGGGAGTGATTAGCCTCGCGGCCTCTCGCAGCCGATTCCAGCCCTACCATGATTGATTTAGCTTCCAACCTACGGCTCAAACAAATCCTCTCGGAAACCGCGCGTTTCCCGATTGGAGTTGAGTTGGTGTCCACCCGTGGCACCATGTCCCAAAAGCAGACGCTCAAAAGCCGGGGGTTTTCCGCGGACCTGACGCACAGTCCGCGCATTGATTGGGTGTCCATCACGGACAATGCCGGTGGCAATCCGCAACTGGCCCCCACCGTCCTGGGTACCCCCATTCTGTTTGCCGGCAAGGAAGTGGTCATCCATCTGACGTGCAAGGACATGAACCGCTACGCGCTGGAAAGCCAACTCTGGATGCTGGCCAGCCAAGGGTTTCACAATATTTTGGCGCTCACCGGTGACTACCCGATCGAGAGTTTTGAAGGCCGGGCCAAGCCCGTTTTCGACATCGAGTCGGTGGGCTTGCTGACCATGATTGACAAGTTGAACAAGGGGCTGGAAGTCGCCTCTGGCGGCACCAAGCCGCCGACCAAGCTCGACGCCACCCATTTCTTTGCCGGGGCCGCCATGTGTAATTTCAAGTTCCATGAGAACACCCTGCTGCCCCAGTATTACAAACTGGAAAAAAAGATTTCCAGCGGCGCGCAGTTCATCATCCATCAGATCGGCTTTGATTCCCGCAAGGGCCACGAATTGCTCGAATACCTGCGCCTGCGACAACTGGATCACACCCGGATGGTTGGCAATGTCTATGTGTTGAGCCCGTTTGTGGCGCGCCTGTTCAATCAAATGAAAGTGCCGGGGGTTGTTCTAACAGACGAACTCAACGCGCTCTGCCAGAAGCAGGCGGCGTCACCCGACAAGGGCAAGGGGTTTTTCCTCGAATTTGCCGCCAAGCAACTGGCGATCTGCCGGGGTCTGGGCTATCAGGCGGGTTATCTGGGAGGCGTGCACAGCTATGCCGATGTGGAAAAAATCCTCGATCTGGAACAATCCTTCACCCGCGATGATTGGAAACTCTTTGCCAGGGAAATCGCCTACTCCCGCCCCGACGAATTTTTCCTCTTTGAACAGGACCCGGACACCGGCCTGTGCCGCCCGGGCGAACTCAACGGGGAATGGAAAAAATCCCTGTCCGCCCGCCGGTCTAACAAGAATGTCACCCTCAGCTACCAACTCTCGAAGCGCTTTCATGCGCTGATGTTTGAACATGGCAAAGGGCTGGCCCCGCTGGGCGCAAAGATCTGCCGCAAGGCCAAGGATCCCAGCCAGGGCCCGTCGTGGCTGCGCGGCATCGAGCACGTCGCCAAATCGGTCATGTTTTCGTGTCAGGATTGCGGCGATTGCTCGCTGGGGGAAACCGCTTTTCTGTGTCCCGAATCCCAATGCGCCAAGAACCAGCGCAACGGCCCGTGCGGCGGTTCGCGCGACGGCACCTGCGAGGTCTTTGAGTATGACTGCATTTGGGCGCGGGCCTACGACCGCATGAAATACGAGGGGCAGTCCGAGCAACTTCTCCAGCGCCCGCCCGTGATTCAAAATCAGGGGCTGCGCGGCACCTCGAGTTGGGCGAATTTCTGGCTGGGCAAGGATCATTCCTCAAAAAAGCCGACTCCTGACCAACCCGCCGCACCTTCAATCTAACAACAACAGCACATGCCTATTCCCAACCTGACCATCATCGGCGAATCCATCAACGATTCGGTGCCATCCACCCACAAATTTTTCGAGGCCAACGACCTTGACGGCTTGAAAGAACTGGCCGTGTCCCAGGACCTCGGAGGGGCCGGCTACATTGACGTCAACGTCGGCCCCCGGCCCGGCGCCTTTCTGGCCGAAATGGTGCGGCACGTGCAAAGCGTCACCGCCAAGCCAATCTCCATTGATACCCCCGATCCGGCCATGGCCGAGCTTGCACTCAAGGTCTACGACCGCGAGCGGGCGGGCGGGCGCTTGCCGATATTGAATTCCATTTCGCCGCTGCGTTTGGAGATGTTCGAGCTTGCCAGGATCATGCCGTTCATGCCGATCCTGCTGGCCTCCGAGCGGGTGGAAAACGGTGCCAGTTGTGCCAACCACAGCGCCGAGGAAGTCTACCAGACCGCGCGCGAGCTGGTGGCGGAAGCGGCCAAGCACGGCATCCCCGTCGAGCATTGCATCATCGATCCCGCCATCTCGCCCATCGGCGCGGATACCGACGGCCGCTTGCAATGCCTGATGGGCGCCATTCGCCTGATTCACGCCGACCCCGCACTCAAGGGCGTTCACATGTCGGTCGGCCTGAGCAATTTCAGCGTGATGCTGCCGCCCAAGCGCGCCGACGGTTCACCCACCAAAGGCCCGCTGGAAAGCGCCTTCCTCACCCTCGCCGTGCCGCTGGGCATGGATCACGTCATCGGTTCGGTCAAACGCAAATACGACTTCCTGCCGGCCGACCATCCCGCCATGCTTTGCGTCAACGAATGCCTGCAACTCGAGGGCCTCGATGTCATCATGCGCGTCCAGGAATATTACGCCTGACCATCCCCTAACGAAAAATCCGGACATGTCCCTCTCCGACATCGAAATCGCCAATGCGGCCAAGATCAAACCCATCAAGGAGATCGCGGCGAAGCTGCACATCCCTGATGACGACCTCGAACATTACGGCAAGTACAAGGCCAAGATCTCGCTCGACTACTTCCAGTCCCTCGACAACGCCCCGACCGGCAAACTCATTCTCGTCACCGCCATCAATCCGACCCCGGCCGGGGAAGGCAAGACGACGGCGACCGTGGGTCTAGGCGACGCGCTCAACCGCATCGGCAAGCGCGCCGTGATCTGTTTGCGTGAACCGTCCCTTGGTCCGTGCTTCGGCGTCAAGGGCGGTGCGGCTGGTGGTGGTTATGCACAAGTGATTCCGATGGAGGACATCAACCTCCACTTCACCGGCGATTTCCACGCCATTGGCGCGGCCCATAATCTGCTGGCCGCGATGTTGGACAACCACCTGACCCACGGCAATGTACTCAACATCGACGTCAACCGGATCACCTGGCGCCGCGTCGTGGATATGAACGACCGCGCCCTGCGCGACATTGTCCTCGGTCTGGGTGGCAGCGCCAACGGCACGCCGCGCGAGTCCGGATACGACATCACCGTGGCCTCCGAAGTCATGGCCATCTTCTGTTTATCCGAATCGCTCAAGGAGTTGCGGGATCGCCTCGGCAAGATCGTCGTTGCCTACACCCGCGACAAGAAGCCGGTGACCGCGGCCGACCTCAAGGCCCATGGCGCGATGGCCGTGCTGCTCAAGGACGCGCTCAAACCCAACCTCGTGCAAACCCTGGAAGGCACCCCGGCCTTTGTGCACGGCGGCCCGTTTGCCAATATCGCCCACGGCTGCAACAGCGTGCTCGCCACCAAACTCGGCATGCGCCTCGCCGACTACACCGTCACCGAAGCCGGCTTCGGGGCCGACCTCGGCGCGGAAAAATTCCTCGACATCAAGTGCCGCATCGCCCGCATCCAACCGAGCGTGGTGGTCATCGTGGCCACCGTCCGCGCGCTCAAGATGCACGGGGGTGTGCTGAAGGCCGATCTGGCCAAGCCCAATCTGGCCGCCGTTGAAAAAGGCCTCGAAAACCTCGAGAAACATTTGGAAAACATCCGGATGTATAACCTGCCGACCGTCGTTGCCATCAATCATTTCACCAGCGACAGCGACGAGGAAGTCGCCCTCATCGAGAACCATTGCCAGACGCTCGGCGTGCGCGCCATCAAGGCCGATCACTGGGCACGCGGCGGTGCCGGCGCGGAGGATCTGGCCCACGCCGTGGTCGCGTTGGCGGAACAACCGCGATCTAACAATTTCCAATTCCTCTACACCGACGAGATGAGCCTCTGGAACAAGGTCCGCGCCGTGACCCAGAACATCTACGGTGCGGACAACATCATGGCCGACGTCAAGATCCGGCAGAAGTTCAAGGACTTTGAAGCCGCCGGCTACGCCCATCTGCCGGTGTGCATGGCCAAGACGCAGTATTCACTCTCCACCGACCCCGCGCTGCTCGGCCGCCCGAAGCACTTCGATGTGCCGATCCGCGATGTGAAGCTGAGCGCCGGTGCCGGGTTCATTGTTGTCCTGACCGGCAACATCATGACCATGCCCGGGCTGCCGAAGGTGCCTTCCGCCGAGGTGATAGATATCAACGATGACGGCCAGATCGTCGGCTTGTTCTGATGGTGACCCCGGCTCATTCCCACCCCGGTTATCGCTGGTTCATTGCCGGCATGGGCACCTTGTTGCAGTTGTGCCTGGGCGCGGTTTACGCCTGGAGTTATTTCCAACAACCGCTCGTGGACACCTATGGCTGGCGCAACACGCAAGTCGCCTGGACCTTCAGTCTGGCCATTGGTTTCCTCGGCGTCGCCGCGGCCGTCGGCGGCGTCTTGCTGCCGAAATTCGGGCCGCGCAAACTGGCCGTCGCCGGCAGCCTGTGCTACGGTGCCGGCTATTTGCTGGCGGCCATGGCGTTGCACATGCGATCGTTGCCGCTGTTGTGGATCGGCTATGGCGTGGTGGGCGGCATCGGTCTGGGCCTCGGTTATGTCACCCCGGTCGCGACCGCCGCAAAATGGTTTCCCGACAAGAAAGGTCTGGTCACGGGTATGGTCGTGATGGGTTTCGGCTTCGGTGCGCTGCTGATGAGCAAAGTCATTGCGCCGGCACTCACGGCCGCGTTCCCTAACCAATTGGCGGAGGTTTTTGCCGGCATCGGCGTGACCCTCGGCCTAACAAGCCTGTTGGCGGCCAGTTGTTTGCGCAATCCGCCGGACACGGCGGCGGTGGTGGCGGGTGGTGAAAAGGCCTGGCCGCGTCTCGTCTCCCGGCGATTCGTTCTGATGTGGCTGGTCTTCTTCTGCAACATCGTGGCCGGCATTGCCATCATCAGCTTCCAGTCGCCGCTGTTGCAGGATTTGCTGAAAAAAATCGACCCGTGTCTGTCGCCGGCCATTCTGGCAACCTACGGTGCGACTTTGATCGCGGTCAGTTCCGTGTTCAACGGCCTCGGCCGCTTCGCGTGGGGTGGCATGTCCGACCGCCTCGGCCAGATCCACACCTTCCGCCTGATGCTCGCCAGCCAGGTCATCGCCTTCATCGCGCTGATGCTCACCGGCAACCCGTGGGTGTTTGTGCCGCTCATCTGTTACATCCTGCTCTGCTACGGCGGCGGCTTCGGGGTCATGCCGTCGTTTGTCCTCAACACCTTCGGCCCGCGGCTCATGCCCGTGCTCTACGGGTGCATTCTAACCGCCTGGTCCGCCGCCGGCATCGTCGGCCCGCAAGTCATCGCCTGGCTCAAAGACCGGTATGGCCCGCAAGCGTCCGGGTATGCCTTTGCCCTCGGTGCCGGGTTGCTCATGCTGGGATTTTTGTTGTCGTTGCTTTTGACTCCGGCCAAGCCCGGTGATACACCCTCCACAGATGGCTGATTTTCTAACCACACTGCAGTCGCAACCCTTGCTCGCCGACGGCGCGATGGGATCGTATTTGTTCGAGCTGACCGGGCGGCTATCAGAAACCAACCACGTGTACGAGGCGTTCAACCTCGAACAACCGGAACTCATCCAGAAGGTTCACCTCGCCTACCTCAGTGCCGGCGCGCAATGCCTCAAAACCAATACGTTCGGTGCCAACCGCCAACAGTTGGCGCAATTCGGCCTCGATGGCAAGACCGCCGCAGTGAACCGCGCCGCCGTGGAAATCGCCCGCACGGCTATTGCCAAATTCCAGATCCAACGCGGCGAAACCGCGCCCTGTTTCGTGCTGGCCTCGGTCGGGCCGACGGCCAAGCCGCTCACCACGGCGGATGCGGTGGCGGATTGTTATCGCGAGCAGCTGGAGACGCTCATCGCCGCCGGCGCGGATGCATTGTTGTTAGAAACGTTCAGCTCGTTGCCGCAACTGGAGTTGCTCATCGGCCTGATCCGCTCGCTGCCCAACGCCCCGCCGGTGATTGCGGAGATGACTCTGCGCTCCGGCAGCACCGGGCAAGCGCTCGAACCCGACCCCGTCACCTTCGTCAACCGCATGGCCGCGCTGGGTGTGGCCGTCGCCGGAGTCAATTGCTGCGCGCCCTGGGATGCCGACGCGTTTGTGGCCGCCGTCAAGGACATCGCGCCGGTCTGTAGCGGAGCCATGCAGTTGGTTGTGATGCCCAATGCCGCCGGCTTCCAGCGCATCGGCAACCGTCTCATGACTTCCGTCAACCCGGAGTTCGCCGGCAAGATGGCGCGCACTCTATCCGATCACGGGGTGCGCTTGATCGGCGGGTGTTGCGAAATGCATCCGCCGCACATCCAGGAGATGCACAACTACCTCCAATCCCGCAATGTCGCCGCGCGGGTGGCCACGGTGCAGGTGACAACAACCCTGCCGCCCGCGGACGACGCGGCGAAGGCGCTCAATGGCGGCTTTTCTAACAAACTCAAGAGCGGCCGCTTTGTGGTCAGCATTGAGGCGCTGCCGCCGCGCGGAACGGACCCGAGGATCATCCGGAACAAGGTGGATTTTATCGCCAAGCTGGCGGCCAGCGGCTTGGTGGATGCGGTGGATTTCACCGACGGTTCACGGGGCATCCCGCTGATTTCGCCCGGGGATTTCATTCACCTGATCCGGGAAAACCTCAACTGGAACGCTCTAACAGGCGATGCGCTGGAACTCATCCCGCACTTTACGGGCCGCGACCTCAACGTCATGGGCGTGCAAAGCCGCTTGGTCGGCCTTCACGCCAACCGCATCCACAACGTGCTGTTTGTCACCGGTGATCCCCCGAAAATGTCGCCCACCTATCCACGTTCGGCCGCGGTGTTTGATCTGGATTCCCTTGCGATGATCCGCTTGACCCATTCCTGCCTGAATGCCGGGGTGGATTTTGGCGGCGTGCCGCTCGGCAAGCAGCCCGACCCGCGCACGCATTTCACCATCGGTGCAGGCGTTGAACTGGAAGCGCGCGACATGCCGCGCGAGTTGTCCCGGTTGCAGCAGAAAATCGACAACGGCGTGGATTACGTCATGACCCAGCCCGCCTTTCATCACGCGCCGCTGGCGGCGTTGGAAAAATTCCGTGGCCAGACACCCTTTCTCATCGGTGTGATGGTGCTGACCCACTTCGAGCATGCCCAACGGATGGCACGCGTCCCCGGTGTGGTCATCCCCGACGCGATTTTACAACGCTTTGCCGCATTGCCAAACGTGGCCGATCAGACCAAGGTCGGACAGGAAATCGCCGCCGAGCAAATCCGTTGGCTTGTGCGCGAAGGCTGGAATGGCGTGTACCTGATGTCCACCGCCGCCGGCAGCGGCACCGTGGAGGTGCTCCGCGCCGGCTTGCAGTAGGCACTCGCCCCCATCACTTGAGCTTCGCCCTGACCCGCTCCAAGTCGGTCTTGCGGTCGGCGGTCGGGATCTCGTCCATGGTTAGATATTCAACGGCAGCCGGATAGTTGCCGGCAGTCTCAAGGACCAGGGCCTTGGCATGATGGAAAAGGCTCCAATGGATGGCGTGTGCCACAGGGTCGAGGTGCAGGGCGTTCATGTAGGCTTCCAGGCGGTTGATCTCCAACATGCCGGCCTGCGCTGAAACCTGCTTGGCAATGGCCCGGGCGTAGAGACCCGCGCAGCCAACTTCCGCCATGGCAAAGTGACCGGTCGGCAACTCCCGGCGCGGGGCAAGTCGCTTATTTTCTTGATGAAAGGCCCGCGTCACAACGGGCAGCAGCGTTAGGTGGCGATCGATCACCTGCTGCCAACGTCCGGCGTCCATGTCGTTGCGTTGCATGATCCAGATGGCGCGGGCCTGGCCGGGGTATTGCCTGAGCACATCGGTCATCAAATCGTTCAGATCATGATAGAGAAACGAGCGCTGGGCGGACATCACTGCAAGAATCCCAAGCAAGAGCGCCGCGGGTATACGCCCGGACTTGCGGACCAGCGTCTGCCAGCCCCCTGCGAGTAGGATCGCGCTGCCCAGACAAAACCATGGCAGGCCTGGATAGATCCGATACTCGGGCATGAACTCGGGGATGAAATAGAGGAAGCGCATCAGCAGTGTGCCGACAAACAGGAAACCACAAACACCAACGAGGCGGGTGGATTTCCTGAATGCCAACACCAGTGACATCAGCGTGAATGCCGCCATGCCTAGCGCGGCCCATATGGCGGTGGTATCGGCAATGCCCAAGACGGTGCCCGGCGCCACCAGGGTTTCCGCTATGTGGTGGTCCGCACTCAGGTTGATAGGCAGCACACTGCGGGCAACAAACATCCAGAACACCCGGCACAGCGTGTAGGCGTGCCCGATCACCCGCGGCTCCGACCATTCAGAGGCCTTACGCAGAAGGTCGAAGTGCCACAAGCCGGCAATTCCCAACACTGCCAGCAGGCAGGGAATCCAGGCGTTTTTACGGACCGCATGCCAATGCACCGGCTTCATAAACGCCAGTCCGATCACGCACGTCATCATTATGGCATGCATGAATCCGGGACCCTTGGAGAAACTCGCGCCCGCAATGCAGACCAGCGAGCCTGCCAGGGATCTCCAGGAACCTCCGTGCATGGCCCGGAACGACAACCACGCAGCCAACAGCGAAAACAAAGTGACCCATGCCAGGTCCTGGGTGCGGGCATAGTTGGGAATCTCACTGGCCAGCGGATGCACTGCGAACAACATCGCGCCTAACAATGCTACCCCCTCCGGTGCCCGCCCCCGCAGGTAGTCGCGACCCGAAACAAACACCACACAGGCAGTCGCCGTATGCAGCAGCCAATTGACCGCGTGAAATCCCACCGGCGACAGGCCGAAGATCTTTGCCTGCATCCCATACCAGAAATAGGTCCAGGCACTGAGGCTCGTTTCCCAAAACCGCAGGTCCCGCACGTATTCACCGTCCCTGATCTGCAGCAGGTCATCGAGATAAAACTGCGAGGCCAGACACCAGATGTGCGCCACGGCACATGCGCCAATGATCCACAGCAAGGCACGGCGCGTGCCCGAATCAAAATTGTTAGTCAAGGTCATCACGTGTGATGTATTCTATCTTGAGTCTTCCATCTTCTATATATCCAACATGAGCGACAGGTGCTTGGCCGTCAGTTCGCCCATGGATTTGCACTGGCTGAAGGTGCGGGTGCCGTGGATGCGGTCGAGATCTTTGGCCAGGCTGATGACATGCTCGCGCGGGGCGAGTTGCTCGCGGGTCATGATGCCGAGCAAGGCCCGCAGGCGGGCGCTCTCGACCTTGGCACGGCGCGACATTTGGGCGTATTCCTCGGCGACGTATTGGTCGATGGTCTTGCGATTGAGCACCTTGAAGGCGAGTCGGGTGATGGCACGGTTCGAGTTGTAGCGCAAGGCCATGTAGGTGTTGCCCTTGCCTTCGTAGGATTGCTCGTCAAAATCGATCGGGCGCACGCGGTATTGGACTTCCTCGAAGTCCGGGGTGATCTCGACGATGTAATTGGCGCTGCGCATGTCGCCGAGCAGACGGATGAAGCAACGTTCGTTGAATTTGGTGAACTCCTTGGCGATGCGCACCTTGTTGATGCCGGGCTGGGTGAGGTAGTCGCGCAGAAAGACATCCCCGGGGACGCCGGCGATGTGTTCCTCGATCAGGGTGGTGCCGTTGACGATGTAGTTGATGCGGTTGGGCGAGAGGATGTGCTCAAGCTCAAGCCCGTAGATGCGGGAGGCATCCGCTTGCTTCACATAAAAATAGTCCGAGTTGTCATTGAAGACATTGGTGATGCGCACCCGGAACGGCTTGGAGTTGCCAAAGTCACCGAAATCAATCCGGTCCACCAACAGGTGCTCGTGTTGGGTCACATCCCGGCCCAGCTTCAGTTCGGTGTAGATACTGGTGAGGCGGGGGCGGAGTTCCGCCAACATCTCCGGCGGATACATCACGGTGACCCAGAGGGTTTCCCGGCCATCCGGGCCTTCATACGGGACCGCCCCGCTGAACCGGCACAGATCCCTATACACCTGCGGAATGTCACGCTGCCGGTCAAAGTGATAGAGATACTGCCGCAACGGTGATGACACCGGGTATTGGAGCTTGCGGAGCGAAATCACGCGCCCAACGTGGCGGATTTCAGCCAAATTGCCAGCCCCGGTTTTACCTCGTCAGTTCCACCAGGATGGCTGTCTGGGCATGGCGGCGGTTTTCGGCCTGCTGTGGCCTGAGAATGCTTCCATTCACCCTCGTGTATCCGACGTGGTCGCAACGTGCGAAGATTGCTAGATCTGGCAAAGTTTGAGTCCGTGGGGGAGGAACGGCTGGAAGTCGCCCGGGTTGGTGGTGGCGAGTTCGGCACCGGCGAGGATGGCGGTGGCGGCGATCATGGCATCCATGCGGGTGCGGCGATTGGAGCCGCTCAGGTGGAAGAGTTCGCCAGCGAAGGCCGCTGCGGCCTCATCAAAGGGAACGATGCCGCCGGACAGCAAACCCCTCAGGGCCATGGTTAGGGAATGCTGCACGGGACGTGAGTGAAATTCCATCCAAGCCACAGCCGAGGTGGAGAATGGGCGCGCCGCGGCGGCAAGCTGGCGCACTTTGGAGTGGTGGGTGTCGGCAACCTTCACCATGGCAATCAGAATGCTGGTGTCCAAATGAATCATGGCCGGTAAGGGGTGGTTTGTTCCGCAACCTTGGATCGGGCGCGTTCCCGTTCTTCCTCGATTCCGGCATCGTGCTCGCGCATTTCACGAAGTTCCCGATGAGGGTCATCACCCCAAGCGCCGGGGATGGGTGCTTGAGGATTTGCAGCCAGCCAATCCATGATTTGCAGCGGAGTCATTTGAGTGAAGTCCGGTGTGCCCATGCGACTGCCGCCGCTGTCCATTTCAACCGTTTCCAAGGCACGGCGAAGGGCTTCCGACTTGGAGACTCCCCAGCGCCTAGCCAGCCGCTCAAGGCGGGCGGCGGTCGCTGGATCAAAGGCGACGGTGGTGCGGATGGTCATGGTGGCCATAGGGATGGCTTAACTTATGCGCATACCCAAAGAAGTCAACGGCTTTCCACGGGTGATTTAGCGCAGCCGTAACGTGACCGGTGGTTCAGCGCCCCGGCTTTACCGCGTCAGTTCCACCAGGATGGCTTTCTGGGCATGGAGGCGGTTTTCGGCTTGCTGGAAGATGCTGCCGGCATGGAGTTCCAAAACTTCCTCGCTGATTTCCTTGCCGCGATAGGCGGGCAGGCAATGGAGCACGATGTGGCCGGGCGCGGCGTCGGCCAACAGTCTGGCATTGACTTGGAAGCCGGCGAATTCGCGTTCCTTCTCCGTTTGATCTTCCTGGCCCATGGAGAGCCAGACATCGGTGTTGATGACATGCGCACCTAGCGCCGCTTGCTCCGGATCGGTCGTGACGCTGACATTAGGCGCATCCAGCGCGGCGAGAAATCCCGCGGGAGGCAGACAGGCCACGGGCGAGGCCACGGCCAGCTCGAACCCCAGCCGCTTGGCCGCCCACATCCATGAGCGGGTCATGTTGGAAAACCCGTCGCCAATGAAGGCGATCTTGCGGCCCTCCCAGCCGCCGAGCTTCTCCTTGATGGTTAGCAAATCGGCGAGAATCTGGCACGGGTGCTCGTCGTCGGTCAGCGCGTTGATGGTGGGTATGTTGGAGTAGGTGGCGAAGTCGGCCACGTCCTGCTGGGCAAAGGTGCGGATGATCGCGCCGTGGACCATGCGGCCCAGCACGCGGGCGGTGTCCTTGATCGGTTCGCCGCGCCCGAGCTGGATGTCATTTTTTGATAGAAACATCGGAAACCCGCCAAGCTCGCGGATGCCCACCTCGAATGAGACGCGGGTGCGGGTCGAGGATTTGGTGAAAATAAGCGCCCAGGTCTGGCCGACGAGCGGTTGTCCCTCGCGTCCGCGTTGGGCCTTGAGATGGGTGGCGGCATCCAGCAGCCAGGTGATTTCCCTGGCGCTGAGCGCTTCGATGGATAACAGATGTTTCATGGGATGCAAGAGAGGGGAGGGAAGTCAGGAGCCGCGAGTCAGGCGGAAAGCCCCTCCAACACGCGCCTGAGAATGGCGAGGGCTTCATCGACCTCGGCATCGGTCACGTTGAGCGGTGGCAGCAGACGGATGGCATGGGGCCCGGCCGGCGGGACTAACAGGCCGTCCCCCATCAGGCGTTTGACCACCACGAGCGCCGGGGTCGTTCCCTCCGGGGTGGGGATGCGGGCGGGATCCAGAGCGATTCCCAACAAAAGTCCCATGCCGCGGACCGCGGTGATGACCGGCAGATTCCAGGAGGTGATGATGCGGCGGATGCGCACTTCCTGGTGGCGGGCATTGGCCGCGAGGTCCTGCGTGCGAATCTCCTGCAGCACGGCGAGTGAGGCGGCACACACGAGCGGGTTGCCACCATAGGTTGACCCGTGCGAGCCGGGTCCTAACAAAGATGACAAGGGCGTGCCGGTGTCATCAATGGCGCGGTCACTCAGCCAGAACGCCCCGATCGGGACGCCGCCGCCCATGCCTTTCGCCCACGAGATGCCATCCGGTTCGAGGTCGGCGACGATGCCACGCCAGGCCATCGCCTCACCGCAACGCCCGAAGCCGGCCTGCACCTCATCGAAAAACAGCAATAAATCGTGCTTCTTGCAAAGTGCCGCGATGGCACGCAGAAATTCC
Organism: Akkermansiaceae bacterium; assembly: GCA_903826205.1. GTDB lineage: Bacteria > Verrucomicrobiota > Verrucomicrobiia > Verrucomicrobiales > Akkermansiaceae > Luteolibacter. The sequence continues at coordinate 33,087 of CAIKDP010000205.1, read as the reverse complement.
GGAGTGGCGATGTGCACGCCGCCCTCGCCCTGCACCGGTTCTAACAAAATGGCCGCGGTCTCCGGGCGCACCGCATTTTCAAGCGCAGCCGGCTCATTGAATGGCAGGTGACGGAACCCCGGCAGCAAAGGATCAAATCCCTCCTGAATCTTGGCTTGGCCGGTGGCGGCCATCGCGCCGAGGGTGCGACCGTGAAACGATTGCCGGAAGGTGATGACTTCGAAGCGCGGCGTGCCGTCGGCCTGCGGGCGGCGGTGGCCGAAGCGGCGGGCGGACTTGATCAGGCCGTCGTTGGCTTCCGCTCCGGAGTTGGCAAAGAAGACCTTGCCGGGCAGCCTGACGTGATGCTCGTTGATCTCGCGAGCCAGCTCGGCCTGCTGCGGAATCTGATAGAGATTGGAAACATGGATGAGGGTGCCGGCCTGTTCGCGGATCGCCGCCACCAGACGCGGGTGGCAATGGCCCAGCGAACATACCGCAATACCCGTGCAAAAATCCAGATAACCGCGGCCGGCATCATCCCACAAGCGGCAGCCCTCGCCGCGCACCGGCACCAGCGGAAACCGCCCGTACGTGGGCAGGACGTGTTGCTGGAATGCCTCGGAAGAAGTCATGGGAAGGGGCGGAGCATAGCGGCCCGCAACGGAATGGCAAACCACAAAAGCGATTTCTTTTCCCGGTCAGGCGATTTCCAGCGGTAGATTTTCAACAGATGTCTTGACATTCGATGCTGTTAGTACAGCCTCCGCGCATGGCTACCAAATGCAAACCTATCAAAGACAGACTCTCCAAGACCCAAATCCTGGAGCAAATCGCCGAATGCACCGGGCTTGCCCGCAAACAAGTGGGAGCGGTTCTCGACTGCTTGACCGAAGTGATCGAGGCGCATGTCAAAAAGAACGCCGTCGGTGAGTTTGTCCTGCCCGGGCTGCTGAAGATCAGCACCGTGCGCAAGCCCGCCGTCAAGGCGCGCAAGGGCATCAACCCCTTCACCAAGGAGGAAGTGACCTTCAAGGCCAAGCCCGCCACCACGGTGGTCAAGGTGCGTCCGTTGAAGAAACTCAAGGACATGGCGCTCTGAGGCGTGCCGCGTCCGCGGCCTGTCCGCATTGCACAAATCCAAGCCCGGCCGTGTATGGCATGGGCTTGGATTTTTTCACACCGCCGGAAAACGCCGGCGGCGCTGTGGCATTTTTTGCGGTCATTTAATCCGTTGCCTTCCTGGGAATCGCGAATAAAATCCCCGCAGTCCGCGTGAAACGTTTGCATCGGGAATTTCCATCAAGTGCATTGGCCGCCGGGGGGTGTCTGCTCCCGGCGCTGCTTGTGGCCGTGTGGCTGGGGGCGGGGATGCCATGGGCGACGGCGGCGCCAGGCGCATGGGATGTCAAAAAAATTGCCGGCGACGACTACGTTTCCACAGACAACATCAAGCAGTTTTACAACTTCACCAAGCAGACCCGCAACGGGTCGGCGATCACCTTGGAGAATGCCAAGATCATGGTGAGTCTCAACATTGGTTCCACCGAGTGCACGATGAACAAGGTGAAGTTCGTCTTCAGCAAGCCGGTGGAGGAGGTGGACGCCAAGGCCTATATTTCGCGCACGGATCTGGCAAAATTGTTGGATCCGGTGTTGCGTCCGAATTTCATCAAAAACGCCGGCAACTTCAAAACCGTCGTGTTGGATCCAGGTCACGGTGGCAAGGACCCGGGAGCCACCAATCCCTACGGCACCGAGGCCGAGTACAACCTCAAGGTCGCCAAGCTCGTCAAAGCCCAACTTCTAACACGTGGCTACAAGGTTGTCATGACCCGCGACAGCGACCGCTTTCTCTCGTTGCAGGAGCGGGTGGATGTGGCCAACGCCATCAAGGAAGACGCCATTTTCATCGCCATCCATTTCAATTCCGGCGGGCGGGGCGCGCGCGGCATCGAGACCTTCACGCTGTCCCCGCCCGGTGTGGCCCACTATGGCAGGGGGGTGGTGGATGCGGATAAATACCAACGCGCCGGCAATGAACACGACTCGGCCAACGTCGCCCTGGCCACCGCGGTCCATGGCCTCGAGCTGCGCGCACTCGGCACCAACACCTTTGATCGTGGTATCAAGCGCGCCCGTTACACCGTGCTTTCCGGCGTGCTCCATCCCGCCATCCTCCTGGAAGGCGGCTTCATGAGCCACCCTTATGAGGCCCGCTTGGTCCACAACGAAAAATATCAAGCCGCGCTGGCCGCTGGCATCGCCGCCGCCGTGGACAAGTACCGGGTCGCCGTCACCCCGCGCTCCTCCCCGCCACGCCCCGACGCGCCTGCCACCGACTAAGCCCGAACGGCGCCACTCCTAAGGAGCGACGACATTCCTGTCGTCGTGCGGAAGGACAGCCCATGAGCAGCGGCATCGGCGCGCACTCATGCACCATGCTGCCGCCACCACCACAGGAATGTGGTGGCTCCTTAACGCTGCCGCGCTTGAGGAGCGACGACATTCCTGTCGTCGTCTTCTCCCCGTGCACCATGCCGCCACCACCACAGGAATGTGGTGGCTCCTTACCGCTGCCACGTGACTCTGCGGTTCATTCTCCTATCTAACCGGGATCCAGCGCCTCGGTCATGCGCAATGCGGCCACATGCGGGCCGACCGCATGCACCCGGTGCAGCCGCACGTTTTTCTGGCGCGCAAAAACGGTGATGGCCACGCCCGGCCACTCGCGCGCAGCCGGATCCGGCGTGCCCAGGACCTGACCGATGAAGGACTTTCTGGAGATCCCGAGCAGCAGCGGCCGCCCGGAAACGGATAGATTTTCCAGCTGCCGCAAGAGCGTGAGATTGTGCTCCAGGGATTTGCCGAAGCCGATTCCAGGGTCAAAGCACAAGGCTTCCCGGGTGATTCCTGAGTCTGTTAGGAAGGCCAGCCGCTCCGCGAAAAACCCGCGCACCTCCGCCACCACATCCGTGTAATGCGGGCTTGCCTGCATCGTCCGTGGCTCGCCCTGCATGTGCATCACCACCACGCCGCAGCCACTCGCCGCGCAGACTTGCGCCATCTCCGGATCCTGCCGCAACCCGCTCACATCGTTGACGATATCCGCGCCAGCCGCCAACGCCGCGCGCGCCACGCTGGCCTTCGAGGTGTCGATCGAAATAAGCCCGTCCCACTCGGCCCGCAGTGCTGCCACCACCGGTGCCGTGCGGGCAATCTCCCACTCCGCCGCCACTGGCTGCGCGCCCGGGCGGGTGGACTCGCCGCCGATGTCGATCAACTCCGCGCCCTCGGCAAGCATTTGCCGGGCGTGAGCCATGGCGCTGGCAAGCTCCACATGCTGTCCGCCGTCGGAAAACGAATCCGGCGTCACATTCAATATTCCCATCACCCGTCCGTGGTGGGACAGATCCAGGGTGGTTCTGCGGGTTTTCCAGTGCATCGTGAAAATGTCGGCTTGCAGCGCGCGGGGCCTGCCCCTAGTGTGCCCGCCATGAAACCGCTGGCAATCTGGAAAATCTGCGCCCTCCTCATTTGGCTCGGTTGGCTGCCCGTGCAGGCCGCGGGCGAGTTCGATGCCGTGGATGGCCCTAACGTGCGCGTCATGCGCCACAAGGACGGCTCCAAAACCATTTTCACCCGCAGTCCTAACAATCAAGTCCTGACCAAGAAAACCTTCTCCGCAGCCGGCCGGCTCTCGCTCATCACCATTTATCGCATGGATGCCGGCGGCAATCCGATCTCCTGCAAAATCTACGATGGGCTCAAAACCGAACTCTTCAAGGTGGACTATGGCTACCGCAAATCCGATGGCCAACTCGTCATGGAGCGGATGTGGGACAGCCGCGTCAAACGCATCAACCCGAAAAATCCAGCGGAGGAAATGCCGGTGCAAGTGGTCCGCTATGTGATTGACGCGCAGGGCAAGCGCAGTTCACCCATCGTGTACAACCTGTTGCCGGGTAAAACCTTCGAGGAAATCTACGGATCCAACACGTCAGCCCTGGAGACCAATCCGTTTCAGGCCGACAAGCCGGGCAAAACGGTCAACCCGCGGGCCAAACCCACGGGAACGCGTTGAAGCCCGCGCGGCAGGCACCCGCCGTCCACTCTCTTGCCATGATCGCCAAACGCGTCATTTTCAAAGGCCGGGTTCAAAACGTCGGCTTCCGCTACACCGTCAAGGACCTTGCCCGCGCTTTTGAGGTGCGCGGCTGGGTGAAAAACCTGCCCGATGGCACGGTCGAACTGCAAGTCATGGGTGAGCCCGGCGAAGTGACCGCCTTCATCAGGGAAATCGTCGAGGAGTCCAACGTCGCCCATCATATCCAATCCCACATGACGGAAACCCTTCCCTTGTGGGATGATGCCGCAGGCTTCAGGATTGTTAGGTAGGCTCACGTTGCCTCCACGCGCGCCAGAATCCACAGCATATCCGAAAGGCGGTTGAAGAACAGGCGCACGGATTCCGGCACATCCTCGCCGGACTCATGCAACGCTAGCACCGCCCGCTCGGCACGCCGCGCCATCGCGCGCGCAAAATCCAAGCCGGCCCGCGCCAGCGAACCCTCGGCCCCTGGCTTGGCCCAGCCGGTGAACTTGACGCCCCGCGCCTCAAACCGGCGGGCCTCGGTCGCCACCCAGTCCACATCCTCCAGAGTGAGCGACACGTATTTGTAGCGCCCCAGGTCTTCCGGCAGGCAGGCGAGTTGGCCCATCAGGCCGATCAGGCGTTCCTGGACTGCATCGATGAGCGCGATGACCTCCACATCCCCGCCCGCGGCACGCGCCAAGCCGAGCGCGGCATTGACCTCATCCACGGCACCCAAGGCTGCAACCCGCAGCGATGTCTTGGCGATGCGTCTGCCAAACAGCAAATCCGTTTCACCCAAATCCCCCCGTCCGGTGATGATGCTCATGCCCGCGAGGCTAACACCAGCGCCGCCAATGTCCATCCCGGCTTCGCCGCCATTGCCAAAAACGCCAACGCGGCCGTGCGTTTTTTCAAGCAGCGGCGATTTGCCTGATGAATTCCAAGGAGTCAGTCAGGCTAAGCGCCCCTTGTGCGATTGCCAGCTGTCCAACCGGCGAAATATTTATGCAAACCCGCAACTTTTCCGTAGGCAGCAGGTTCCTTCTTCCGTAGAACCCCTCCGCCGCCATGAACCGCCACCCTCTTCCACCTGATGACTCTTGGGAGTCTGATGCCGTCTGGAAGCTGCTCGACCAAGCACCTCCCGTGGCTGCCGGCCCCCGCTTCGCCGCCGACACCGTCCGCGCCGCCCGCCTCGCTGGCACTCCCCGCGCCTGGTGGCAGCGGGTGTTTTCCCCCATTCCTCTCGTCGGCCTGTCGGCCACCGCAGCCGCGGTCGCCATCGCGGTGCTTTCCCTCACCCCCTCGCCATCCCACACGCCGCCACCCATCGCCGCTAACAACGACGAGGCCTTTGCCGGCATCCAGGAACTTGCCGAGGCCGAGGTCCTCAGCGCCGCCGTCGATAACCTCGACCGCTTCACCGACACCGAATTGGTCAGCCTCATCGGCCTGTGAGCCGCCACCGCGCGCTCACACCTTCATCAAGTCCGCTTCCTTGGCGACGGCGTGATCCTCGATTTTCCTGACGTATTTGTTAGTCAGCTCCTGCACCTCGTCCTCGAAGTCTTTCTGGCCGTCCTCGGTGACTTCATTGTTAGCCTTCATTTTTTTGGCGGTGTCCATGCCTTCCTTGCGGGCGGCGCGGACCCGGACCTTGGCCTCTTCGGCGAGTTGCTTGATGAGTTTGACCATGTCGCGGCGGCGCTCCTCGGACAACTCGGGGATGGGGACGCGGATCGAGCGATCGGCGGCCGCCGGATTGAGGCCCAACTTGCTCTCGCGAATCGCGCGCTCGATGTCGCGGGTGGTGGCCGGATCAAACGGCTGCACCACCAGCATGCGGGGTTCCGGTGAACTGATCACCGCCAGCCCCTTGAGCTTCATCACGCTGCCATAGGCATGCACATTCACATCGAGGTTTTCGATGAGTGACGGACTGGCCTTGCCGGTGCGCACGCCGACGAATTCATGGAGCAGGTAATCCACCACTTTGTTCATGGCGTCTTCCACTTCGAAGATGGCTTCTTCTGGATTCATTGTGTTAGATTTCTACGGGTTGCAAACTCGGGCTCACTTGGCGGGGTCCTCGCCATGCACCAGCGTGCCGATGGGCAGGCCGCGCAGCGCATGTGAGAGGTTGCCATTCGGGCCGAGATCAAAGATGATGATGGGCACATGGTTGTCCATGCACAGGCTGAATGCCGTGGCGTCCATCACATTGAGGCGCTTGGACAAACACTCTTGGAAGGTGACCGTTTCGTAGCGGGTGGCGGTCGGATCCTTGCGCGGATCCGCGGTGTAAACGCCATCCACCTGGGTCGCCTTCAAAATCACATCCGCCCCCATTTCGCTGGCCCGCAGGGCGGCCGTCGTGTCGGTGGAAAAAAACGGACTGCCGGTGCCGGCCGCGAAGATGACGACCCGGCCCTCGTCTAACTGCCGCTCGGCCTTGCGGCGGATGAAGGTCTCGGCCACGTTCTTCATTTCAATGGCCGATTGCACACAGCAACTCACCCCGTGGTGTTCGAGCGCGCCCTCGAGCGCGAGCGCATTCATCACCGTGGCCAGCATGCCGACGTAATCCGCCGTCGCCCGATCCATCCCACGGGCGGAGGCGCTCGCACCGCGCCAGAAATTGCCGCCGCCCACAACGATGCCCAGTTGCAGGCCGGTATCGACGGCCTCGCGGATTTCCAAGGCGATGCGATCGACGATTTCCGGCGAGAGGTTGTCGGTGGAGCCGGGTTCCCGCAACGCCTCGCCGCTGAGTTTGAGGATGGCGCGTTTGAAAGGGCGGGGATCTGGGATGTGGGGGCTCATGCAAGGATTGACTTGCCGGAGGATACTCAACGCCGTCGGTTTGCAAAGGCAAAAATACCTATCAGCGGTCAACAGGCGGATCGAACCCGGTGCCTTGGGGTGTTTTTTCTCAGTTGAATTCCGCGCGAAGTGTGAGGAGGCCGTAGGGGAGTAGTGAGACGGTTGCACCTGCGGGCTCGCCGGGGGTTTCTTCACGGGCGCAAAGGCGGACGGATTTCGGCGCGCCGCCGGGATATGCCAGTCTAACGGATTCCGCTTTGTCGGAGAGGGATCGCAGACGGATGATGGCGGACTTGCCGTCGGCACCTGGCTTGAGGATGGTCACGCACACGCGCTGGTTGTCCACGGCGATTAACGGCTTGAGCTTGGGATCGGTGTTGGCGGCGACATGCGCGAGCGCTTGCGCCTGTTCGAGGCCGAAGCGGTTGGCGGCCGCGGCGTCATAGGCACCATGCGGCAGGATGCGGTAGCGGAAGGTCACCGGGCCGTCCTGGGTCAGCGGGAAATTGGTATGCCAGTGGTTGTTCATGGCCCACGAGTAAACGGTCGAGCTGGGTTCGAGCTTGCGCAACCACGGCCCGTTGCTGCCCCAGCCCAGGGCAATGTTGGCCGTCATCGCGCCGGATTCAAAGAGCGACGTGTCGAGTGAGCACCAGGTGACGCCGTCTTTGTCGTTAGACAGATCGAGCCAGCGCTGCATGGCGATCCAGTTGCGGTTGGCCTGCGGCCACTGGTCCTTTTCCATTTCCATCACGCCCCAGGGAATGTCGACGCGGGTACGTCCCTGCGGGATGTCGAAACCAAAACCGAAATGAATCCCGTCCTTCTCGACGAGCGGCAGTTTGTCCACCACGTTGCTGATTTCCACCCACGGTTGGCCGGCGACCAGGCGCACGCTGCGGGTGACGGCGCGGCAACCGGTGGCCTTGGACGAGACGCGCAATTCCACGACCACCGGACCGGATTCGACGGGGGTGATGGCGATGTCGGTGTCGGCCTTGGGTTCATCACGGTTGGCCGGCAGCCAGCGGAAGGCATTGAGACCGCCGTTGACCTTGGCGTCGGCGAAATTGCGGCCAGTGGCGAGGTTCACCAACTGGGAGATGTTGCCGGTGGCGGGGTCGAGGGTCACGCGCAGGTGCTGGTTCTCGAGTGTCGTGCCATCCAGCTTGCAGCCGCTGGTCAGCGGGCACTTGTCTTTGACGACGCGGTAGTGCCGCGAGCCGAAGGCGGGCACATCGTATGTTAGAAACACCAACTCGCCGGTGGCTGGCCCCTCGGCCGGGCCAAGCGCCCCGTTGGACTTGTCGGTCGCGGGCGCCATGGCTTCATCGAACAAGTCCTGCGTGCGGTCATTGGCCTGGCGGAAGCAGTCCTGCTTGGCTTTCCAAATGGCTTCGTGGAAAAACGGTTCGGTCGGGTTTTCGGCGCACCAAGTGTGCTCGGAGCCCAGGGCGATGCAGCGCCACGCCTCATCGAATTCGGAACGCGGTGCGGATTTGCCGGGATGGAGCATGGTCCACAGCGTTTCCGCCTGGGTGAGTTTTTCCTTGGCGTTGCGATTGATGGCGGTGAGGCGCGCGGCGCTGCCCAGGCCGTCCGTCCAGTATTCAGTGTAGTCTCCTCTAACAACAGGAAGCTGGTCACCATATTTCTTTTCGATGGAAGCCATGATCTCATGGCCGCCGGCGATGACCAGATGCGGATAGGCGTATTGTTCGTTCCATGCCTTGACCGCGTCCGGGACGTCGGCATCGAGCGGGCAGTTATCCCACAGGCACCACGAGAGCACCAGAAAATCGTAGGGATGTTTCGCATTCTCCATGCCGGTGAGCTGGCGGGTGAAATTTACATTGGCATTGCCGGTCTTGATGACGGCAGGGATTTTGTCGGCGTCGCGCTGGCCGAACCACGGGCGACCGGTGCGGCCGCCTTTGCCCATGCTGCCGCTGTTGCCATAACCTCCGGGCTGGAGGAAAAGCACCTTCGACTTGCCGTCCGGGCCGACCCACCAGAACGGGCGCTGATCAATCCCGTTGTGGGCGTTGCCCGCGCGATCGCTGTTAGGCCAGGCCATGATATAGCGCACGCCCTCCTGTGCCATGACCGGCACCAACCCCCATGAGAAACCGGGAACATCCATCTGCTGGAGCGTGTCCATCGGCACGCCTGTTAGTTTCTGCAACTCGCGGCTGAAGCGGAACGCATGGAATAACTCCTCGTCGGAGCAGACGCTGGTGTTGAGGTTCAAGTAGCTGGCGTCCATGCACAACCGGCCGTCGCGTATCGCTTGCAGGACGCGTGGCCGTTGTTCGGGCTGCGTCTGCCAGAGGCGCTCCACTGGCCAGGTGATCTCCGGGTTCCACCGGTAGCGGGATCCTGACGGAAAATCCTTGGTTGCTTCGGCCAGCTTGATTCCCTCATCGATATTGCGCTTGTGGATGAATTCGATGATTTTCAGCGGCGCGGTGTAACCGATGTCCACGTGTGAGTGCGGATAGATGAACACCGTCCAATAGCGCATCGCCGGCACCTTGAGGGTTTTTTTCAATTCCCGGTTGCCCTGGCGCAAGGTCAGGGAAACCTGTGCCTCACGGCTCGTCCCAACCTCGGCCGGCAGCAACACGCGGCAACTCGCCGCCCCGCCGGCCGCCGCCGGCAACTCGGTGGTTTCCATCCGGCCGTCCGCCGCCACTTCGACCTGCGCCTTGCCTAACAACCTCGCGTCCTTGAAGTTGAGCGTGATTTCGCGGCCCGGCTTGCCATCAGCCCTGTGCCGATAGACCGGTTGCGGCACGCACTCCATGTCCCCGGGGGTTGTCATCCTGAAAGGGGAAATGGAGTGGGTGGTCATGGCTGCTGGAACCACTGACTACACTGATGTCACAGAAAGAATTGGATCAATTGTGAAAAATACAACATGCTTCGATGTGTCATTTCCAGCGCGGCCGGCCCCGGGATCCGCCCGCTAGATAAAATTCCTGTTTATGGTAATTCTGCACTTGCGTCCGATTCCCCGTGGTGGCAGGTTTCCCGCGTGATCAAGAGCTTTGCCGATGCCGATACCGAGAAGGTCTTCCGCTTGGTGCGGTGCCGCAAGCTTCCCGGCGAGATCCAGCATCGCGCCAAGGTGAAGCTCGACCAACTGCATGCTGCATCAGAACTCAATCACCTCCGCGTGCCACCCAGCAACCGCCTTGAAAAACTCTCCGGCCCCCTGAAACACCGCCACAGCATCCGCATCAACCAGCAATGGCGGATCGTCTTCCTGTGGCAGGACACCCATGCCCACCAAGTTTCGATCACCGACTATCACTGAAATCCACCATGAAAACCATGCCCCTGCCCAACGCCTTTGCGGAGACCCTTCGGGACACCCTTGACGAATGGCCCGCCACCCAAAAGGAAATCGCCGCAGCCACCGGCATCCTTGCCTCACATCTTTCCGAGATGAAAGCCGGTCGCCGCCGCTGCACCCCGGAATACGACCTGCGCCTGTCCCGCTATTTCAGCATGGAGGAAGGCTTCTGGATGCGCCTGCAACTTCACTACGAAATGCAGCGCGTCCGCATCGAACGCGGGGCGGAGATTGACGCCAGGGTGCAACCCGCCGCCTGATTTTTCCGAAAACGGTGTCACTCTCACATCCCAGAGGTAAGGTGTGCTGAGACTGTCGGCTCAGATCCTGAGATTCTTGCGCAAGCGCGTAAGTGCGGCCACGGTCTCGTCGGGGATGGTAAAAGGCCGGCAGGACGCCCTTCTAGCCGCCGGGCAGCTCGTTCTGAACGAACCGGCCGACTGCGGGATGGCCGAAATTCCTAGAAACAGAAATTGACAAGGTGCCTGTGCGCACATATCCTGTGTGCATGGCGAATCTCACCCTTTCCATCGAAGACGAACTCCTCAAGCGGGGGCGTCGTTACGCCCAAGCGCGCGGCACCAGTCTTAACGCGCTGGTCCGCAAGCTATTGCACGACGCCATTTCCAGCCCTGATGCCTCGGTCGATGCGATGATCAAGCGCCTCAGGCAATCGTCAGGCGACTCAAAAGGCATCAAAATTTCCCGGGAAGAACTCCACCGCTACTGAACCATGGCCCAACGCAGCTTTTTTGACACGAACGTCCTCATCTATTCGGTTGATCGCGCCGATCCTGCAAAACAAACCATAGCCCTCGGTCTCATTGCCCGCCATGCCAAGGAGAGAACCGGCGTCATCTCCACTCAAGTGCTGCAGGAATTTTTCTCGGCCGCCACCCGCAAGCTCGGAATAGAACCCATTCAAGCCCGCCAGCACCTTCGGGACTTCCGCGTTTTCGACATCGTTCAAGTCACGCCAGCGATCATCGAAGAAGGCGTTGATTGCTCCATTCTCAATACCCTCTCATTCTGGGATGGACTCATCGTGGCCAGCGCCGCCGCCGCCAAATGCGCCGAACTTCTAACCGAAGATCTCGCAGACAGTCAGATCGTCCAAGGGGTCGCCGTCAGGAATCCGTTTGGTTGACCAGTCCTTGGCTTGGACGACACATGGGAAATCCAACCTATGCGGGCAAGGAAAACCGAAACCTGGCCACCTGCGGGATTGGAAAAGGCACGAAGGTGAAACTTCTCGACAGCGTGACCTAACATAGGTCAGGTTAGGGTGTATGCCAATCTCGCGCCGTCAATCCTTGCCCGAGTTGCCGGCCGCAGCGTATCGGCGATGGACGTTTCGCCGGGAATCGGCAACAGTCCCGCCGCCCGATGTCCGCCTTGCTCTCCGCCACCGAAATCCGCCTCTCCTACGGCTATCAAACGCTGCTCGATGGGGTGACCCTCGCGATTGCCGCCGGTGAGAAAATCGGCATGGTCGGCCGCAACGGCTGCGGCAAGACCTCCTTGCTCAAAATCCTCACCGGCGGGCTCGCCGCGGATTCCGGCGACATTGCGCTGCGCCGGGCGTTGCGCATCGGTTATCTGCCACAGGAGTTTGAGCTCGATGCCGCGCTCAGCGTGCAGGAAAACATCGCCGCAGGTGCCGCCGATATTGTGGCGGCCATCCGCCGCTACGAATATGGGGATGGCTCCGAGGCCGAGCTCGCCGATCTGCTGCATTTGATCGATCACGCCGACGGCTGGAACCTGGATGCCCGCATCAAGGCCACCGCCACCGCGCTCGATGCCCCACCGCTGGAACTGCCGGTCGGTCCTCTATCAGGCGGGGAAAAACGCCGGGTGGCGCTGTGCCGTGCTCTGGCCTGCCAACCGGATCTTCTTTTGTTAGATGAGCCGACCAACCATCTGGATGCGGAGTCGATCCGCTGGCTTGAGGACTACCTTAAAGGGTTTGCGGGAGCGGTGATCTTCGTCACGCACGACCGGTATTTTCTGGATGAGATCGCCACCCGCATCATCGAGCTCGACCAAGGCCGGGCGTTTTCGCATCCGGGGAATTACACCGCGTTTCTGGAGTCCAAGGCGGTGAGGCAACAGATCGCCGAACAAACCGAGCGGCGCCGGCAACGGTTTTTGCGCGAGGAACTCGATTGGGTGCGCTCCGGCGTCAAGGCGCGCGGGACAAAATCGCGCCACCGCATGGAGCAATACTATGAGATCGAGGGCATGGAGGCCCCACCTGAGGAACGGGAAATGGACTTGCTCATTCCGCCGCCGCCGGATTTGGGCAACATCGTCGTCGAACTCGAAAACGCCGGCGTCAACGTCGGCACCGCCGCCAGCCCGCGCTGGTTGTTCCGCCATCTCACGCTCACGCTGCGGCCCGGCCAATGCACCGGCATCGTCGGCCGCAATGGCGTCGGCAAAACCACCTTGCTCAAGCTCTGCCTCGGGCAGATCCCGCCCAGCGAGGGCGCCGCCGTCATCGGCAAGCGGGTGAAGGTCAATTACATCGACCAAACGCGGATGCAACTGGAGGGCACCGGTTCTTTGTTAGATGAAATCTCCGGGGGCAACGAGAAGCTGATGTTTGGCAACCAAGCACTCGGTGCCCGCGCCTATTTGCGGCGCTTTCTCTTCAATGACCAGCGGATCAACGACCGGGTCGATCTTCTATCAGGCGGCGAGCGCGCCCGCCTGATGCTGGCCAAGGTGCTCAAAACCGGCGGCAATCTCATCGTGCTCGACGAACCGACCAATGATCTGGACCTGCCCTCGTTGCGGATGTTGGAGGAAGCGCTCGCGGATTTCGATGGCACGGTCATTTGTGTGTCGCATGACCGGTATTTCCTCGACCGCATCTGCGATCAAATCATCGCCTTCGAGGAAAACGGCGTGATCGTGCAACCCGGCAATTTTTCCTATTACCTCGAAAAACGCCAGGCCCGCGAAGCCGCCTACCGGATCCAGGCCCAAGCCGCTGCCAAACAGGCCGCCGCCAGACACAAAGCCAACGCCCCCGCCTCTAACACACCCCGCAAGCTCACCCTCAAGGAAACCAAGGAACTGGCCGGCATCGAAGCCGCGATCCCCACCGCGGAGCAGGCGGTCGAGGTCATCGAAAGCCGCCTGAACGACCCCGCGTTTCACGCCAAATGTTTTGCCGATATCCCGCACGTGGTCCGGACGCTCGACGCCGCCAAAGCGGAAGTCGGCCGCCTCTACGCACGGTGGGAGGAACTTGAACTCCTCCGCGATCTGGCAGAGGGGAAATAGCGGCGCATGGTGCACCTAGCATTTAGCGGTGATCCAATAACCGGATGCTCGATAGGTTGGGCAGGCATCGGGATCACTCCTTGACATTGATCTTCACCCCGAAGAGTTTCCACACCTTGCCGTCCTCGGCGGCGTATTTGAGATTGAAATATACTTTGTTAGGGGTGGTCGGATAGTGTCCTTCGAGCAGAAGGATGCCGTCGTCATTGACAGCGGGTGGAGAGGTGAAGACCGGGCTGACGGATTTGACCGGAGCGAGGTCCATGTTCGCATCGATGAAGGATTGGAAAACCTCGAGCAGTTTGGCGGGAGTGATTTGCTCCTGCCACTGTTTTGAAATGCCGGCGTGAAAGGCGCCGAAGGATTTGGTTTGGAGCGCGTCGTTGAAGGCGAGCATCGAACCCAGCGCCAAGCGAGCGGCCTCCTCAGCGGCAGGGGCTACGGGTGCCGGCCTTGGCGTTTCCCCAGGATCCGTCCCGATCACGGGTCCGCTGCTGGCACCGGCCTGCGGACCCTTGATGGAAAGCACTTTCCAAGTGCCCTCTTCGCGGATCATTTCGATAGTCAGGGGCACCGAACCACCGGTTTTGGTGCTGGCGGTGCCTTCGAGCAGCCCTCGATCATTGGTGACCTTGCGGTTCGACCAGGAAGCCGACTGAAAGCTATCGAGCCCGTAAGCCTGGACGGCACGTGCGAAATCCTCCTGGGTCTGCCCGGCTCGCAAGGTTGCCGACGCCATGGCATAGGCGGCCCCCGTCGACCCCGATCCGAGCGTGTTGAGGAATTTATCGCCTTCCGCAACCATCGGCGCGGTCAGTCGCATGACCCCGAAAATGACTGCACCCAGACCCAGCAACAAGACAAGTCCGACACCCGCAGCGATCATGCATCCTTTTTTCATAGGCGAACAATGTGACTGAAATCCCCGACGATGGCAAGGAAGGTTTTCGCCCTGCGGCGGGCGTTGAAGAGAAAGCTCGGCACACGACCTTACGGTGCCCACCCCATTACAATAACTATGGACGGTCGTCCAAAGTTATTGTAATGGACGGAGGCGGCTTTCTCAGGGCCGTTTGCGGAAGATCATTTTCCTTTCAAGCCACGCCTGAGCGGCTAGTTTTCCCCTGCATGTCATTTTCCCTCATCGTCGGCCTTGGCAATCCGGGGCGGCAATACGAAGCCACGCGCCACAACGTGGGCTTTATGGTCTTGGACCGGCTGGCGGCGGCGGCCGGGGTGACGTTTCAATCGATGCCGCGGTGGCAAGGCCACCTGGCCAAGATGCCGGGAAGCGGCACACTCCTGCTCAAGCCCCAAACCTTCATGAACCTGAGCGGGCGGTCGGTACAACAGGTGATGGCCTACTACAAATGGACTCCGGAGCAGCTCCTTGTGGTGCACGACGATGCCGCTCTGCCGCTGGGAACCCTGCGGTTTCGGGAAAAAGGCTCCGCCGGCGGCCACAACGGCATCAAATCCATCCTCCAACACCTCGGCAGCGACACTTTTAGCCGACTCAAACTCGGCATCGGCAACAGCCACCCGGAGGCGATGGTCGGCCATGTCCTGGGACAATTCAGCCCCGACGAGCGGCCGGTTTTGGAAAACATGCTTGCCATGGCGCTCGATGCGGTGCACCTTGCGCGTTCCGAAGGTATCGCCGCCGCGGCGAACCGCTTTCACACCCGCAGCAATCCACCCAATCCTCCACCCGATGAGTCGCAAATACCAAGGCCTGATCGTCCTTAACACCAAATCCCTGGACGGAACTGTCGATGAACTCGTCAGCTCCATCGCCAAAGAAATCGAAGCCGAAGGCGGTAAAATCGACAAGGTGGCCCAACTCGGCCGCCGTCAGTTTGCCTACAACGCCCGCCACCTTGAGGCCGGTCACTACGTCAACTACGTGTTCACGGGCGCGGCGGACATTGTGGCGAAGCTCCAGGCGCGCCTGCACCTCAACGGCAAGGTTCATCTCCAACATTTCCAGCGCCTCGCCTGAGCCGGCCCGTGGCTCATGAGAGCCGTTTTGTCTGGCGTCGAGTCGTATCCAACCCCTAGCTAATTTTCGTTATGGCCAATCTCAACAAAGTCATGCTCATCGGCAATCTCACCCGGGATCCCGAACTGCGCTACACCCCCAAAGGCACAGCCGTGGCGGATATTTCCCTGGCGATCAACCGGATCTGGAACAACGAGCAAAACGTCCGCCAGGAGGAAACCATCTTCGTTGAAGTCACCCTCTGGGGCCGCCAGGCGGAACTCGCCCAGCAATACCTCAGCAAAGGCCGCAGTTGCTATATCGAGGGCCGCCTCCAGATGGACACTTGGGACGACAAGGAAACCGGCAAAAAACGCAACAAACTCAAAGTCATCGGCGAAACCCTCCAGTTCCTGCCCGATGGCAAAGGTGGCCAAGGTGGCGGGTCCCCCCAGGGAGGCCAACCCCAAGGCGGCCAGCACCAAGCCAACCGCCAGCCCCCTCAGCGGTCCGCCCCCCCCCAGCAAGGGGCGTCCGCCGCACCGCCTGCCGACTTCGCGGAAGACGACGACATCCCATTCTAAGGTTTGCCGGACCGGGGTCAGTGGCCCGCAATATTCACTACCCGCAGCCGCATGCCGCGTGACAGGTGGATGGAGCGGCCTTCAATAAGGAGGGGGGACATTTATGTCCTCCTCTTCGTCATCTGCGATGGACAAGAATGTCCATCCTCCTTATAAGACCCGCATGAAGTTATCCTGGAATTGTCAGTAATATGAAAGGACTGCCAAATTTGTGTCTGTTGGCCTGCTGCGGCTTGTCCGCGGGTGCGGTGGCCATGGCGGAGTCAGGCAGCGCGGGAGCGCCGCCCATCCACGCGGCGGCGGTTCCGGCCCGGCCTAACCTGGTGTTTGTTTTCAGCGACCAGCAATCGTCCGACATGCTCGGTTGCTACGGCAACAGGGAGATCAAGACACCCCAACTTGATGCGTTCGCCGCGGAAGGGGTGCGCTTCAACCATTGCATCTCCAATCAGCCGGTCTGCACGCCCTATCGCGGTATCCTGCTTACCGGCCAACATCCGCTGCGCTGCGGGGCCTTCAAAAACGACGTGCGCATCGTGCCCGGCAACGGCCGATACTTCGGCGAAGTCCTGCGCGACGCCGGTTACCGGCTCGGCTACTTCGGCAAGTGGCACTTGTTTGGCGGCGACCGCAACCGGCCGATTCCGCCCGGGCCGTTCCGCTATGGCTTTGATCAGGAGTTTCTATCAAACAACTGCACGCTCCAATACGACGCCCGCAACGCGTACTTTTGGAACGACCAGGGTCAGCGCCAGCTTTACGGTGACTGGGAGCCCTACGCGCAGACGCGCCAGGCCATCGGCTTCGTGAAGGAGCACGCGGCCCGGCCCTTTGCCTTGTTCCTGTCATGGCACGCACCCCACAACTGGGGCCAGGCCCAGGCGGGTTATGGTGCGCCGCCGGAGTTGCTGAAGCTCTACGACCCTAACAAAATCACCCTGCGCGGCAACGTCGAGAACACGCCGCGGCACCGGCGGATGTACCAGGGGCACATGGCGATGTGCACCAGCCTCGACAACGCGTTCGGCGAGTTGCTGCGGGAATTGAAATCCCTCGGTCTGGCGGAAAACACCATCGTGGTTTATACCTCGGACCATGGCGACGCCTTGATGTCACACGGTTGGCCGGGCAACAAGGGCGTTCCGGAAATCGAATCAATCCGCGTCCCGCTGCTCATCCGCTGGCCGGGCCACCTCCAGCCGCGGGTGAGCGAGTTGTTGGTCGGCACCCTCGATTTCATGCCTACGTTGTTAGATATGCTGGGGGTTGCCCCACCCAAGACCTGCCAGGGCAGAAACCTGGCGGCGGCCATCCGCACCGCGGACGACCGCGCGGTGGAGTCCGTCCCGTTGTTCTACTTTGCGGGCAATTGGCGCGGCGTGTACACGCGGGATCACACCTATGCCTATGAACTTCCCGGCGGCGAACTCGACGACTACGCCAAATACGTCGGGTGGAAACGCTATGCCTGCCTCTACGACCATGCCCAGGACCCGCGCGAACTGCACAACCTCTTCGACCAACCCGAGCAACAGCCACTGCGCGACAAACTCCACGCCCAGACACTCGCGTGGATGAACACTTTCGGTGATACCGGACTTCCCTACAAAGAGCTCGTCCGCCGGGTCATGGTGGCGGAGGATATCGGCGAGGATCCGGGCCGCGGCGACGGGCCGTTCGGCCAAGGCCGGCTCAAGGGCCCGCCACTCGACGTGCTGGCGGAAACCGCGCCCTGAGGTGAAACTGTTAGTTCGCGCGCGGTCTTGCGTCTATTCCGCCTCAACCCACGAGGGCGGGCAGGCGGCGGCAGACTTCCTCGACGTTGGCGCGGGAATTGAACGAGGAGATGCGGAAATACCCTTCGCCGGCCGAACCGAAGCCGGAACCCGGGGTGATGACCACCTGCGCTTCGGACAGCATCTTGTCGAACATGTCCCACGAACTCAACCCGGCCGGACAACCCACCCAGACATATGGCGCATTGACGCCGCCATACACCGGCAAGCCGGCGGACGCGCAAGCCTCACGCAGGAGTTTGGCATTGCCCATGTAATGATCTATCAACGCGGCGACCTGCGCCTTGCCGTCGTCGGAGAAGATCGCCGCCGCGGCCATCTGCACCGGGTAGCTCGCGCCGTTGAACTTGGTGCTGTGGCGGCGTGACCAAAGTTGGTGCAAGGGCACGCGGCCGCCCATGCCGTCGCTGGCGGTGACGGACTTTGGCATCACCACATACGCACAGCGCACGCCGGTAAAGCCGCCATTCTTCGAGAACGAGCGGAACTCGATGGCACAGTCACGCGCCCCCTCGATTTCAAAAATCGAGCGCGGGATGGCCGGATCCTGGATGAATGCCTCATAGGCGGCATCAAACAGAATGATCGCGTCGTTGGCCCGTGCATAGGCAACCCAGGCCTCGAGCTGCCCGCGCGTGGCCACGGCACCGGTCGGATTGTTAGGAAAGCACAGGTAGATGATGTCCGCATGGGCTTGGGGCACATCGGCCACGAAGCCGTTGGCGGCGTTGCACGGCAGATAGAGCAAGCCGCCAAAGGCGCCCCGGGCATCGGCATCACCCGTGTTGCCCGCCATCACGTTGGTGTCCACATAGACCGGATAGACCGGATCGGTGATGGCGATGATGTTGCCCTTGCCGAAGATATCGAGGATGTTGCCGGTATCGCACTTCGAGCCATCCGAGATGAACACCTCGTCGGCGGCGATGCCAAGACCGGCGAATTGGTTGTCGACAATGGCTTGGCGGAGGAACTCATAACCCTGCTCCGGTCCATAGCCCTTGAACGTCTCGCGGCACGCCAGTTCATCCACGGCTGCGTGCATGGCCCGGATTGCGGCGGTTGGCAGCGGTTCGGTCACATCGCCAATCCCGCAACGGATGATGCGGGCGGCCAGTTCAGGCTTGGCCTCGCTGTAAGTCCTCACCCGGCGGGCGATTTCAGGAAACAGGTAACCGGCTTTGAGCTTGAGAAAATTCGCGTTGAGAGTGGCCATGGCGCGATGTCCATAGCAGCCGTGCCGCCGCCATGCAAGTGCGGTGTGTGGCCGCCCGCGCGTCACCCAAGACGTCTGGATGACAGACAACAAGACCGACAGTGAACTGCGGATGCAAGAGATTGGTCCGGAAAATTGTGGGCAGGAAGATGGATCGCGACAAATTCTGTGACGATCGTCAGCGAATTTGTCGCGTTCGCCGTGCGTGCCTCATCACGCGGCATAAGTCACACCCGCCCGCGCGCTTTACCCAGCGAACTTCACTTTGATTCCCAGCTTGGTCATGGCGGCGGTGAACTCGGCTTCCAATTGGGACCAGCTTCGGCCGTCGAGGAGTTTCTCACGGGCGCTGGGTTCCGGGCTGCCATCCTGCAAGGCCTGCACGTAGGCTTTGATGCGGGCCGCATCGCCGCGGCCGTCGAGGTGATAGAAATAATAGGTCAGCAGAGTGCCCATGCCGTAGCTGAACTGCGGGTTGGAGACAAACTGCGCGTAGGTCTGGGACATGAAATTCTTGAGGGGAGGGGCCTCGATGGCTTTGCCCAACATGCGTCCGCCGTCCTTCTTCTTGCCATAAGCGGTGACGCCCTCAATGATTGCGTCATGGTTGTCGGCGATGCGGTAGCGCCCGGCGACAAACGGGGTGAGCCGCACATACTCGGCGGAGCCCTCGATATACCAGGCGGCCGCCTTCACCTGATCCTCCATGAGCGCATGGGTCAATTCGTGGGCAAGCACCATGTTGGTTTGCTTGGGATCGACGAGGAACTCATCCTTGCCGGGGACTTTTCTAACACCCAAGCTATCCAACGGCACCAGGATCACGGCACGGGCGCCACTACCGGCGCAGACGCCGGCGGTGTTGGGCGGGCCGCCCAGGGCGTGGTAGGCGGCCATGCTGTCGCACAGGAACACCCTGAGTTTGGTGGGGGTCGCGGTAAGGCGGTTGTTGAGCGGCATCACCCGCAGCAGTTCGTGGGTGCCCTCAAACACGGTGGCCAAGGCGGCGACCACCGTGGGACGGAGTTGGGCGTTGCACACAAACTGGAAGTGGGCGCTTTGATAGATAAACTTTTGCGCGCTCTTGTCCTCGGTTATCACATCGATCTTGAGGTCCAGACTGCACTGGGCGGCCGACGGCCAGAAGGCGTCAAATCCGTTGCACTTGGCGAGGGTGCCGGTTACGGGCACACCTTTGGGTTTGGGCAGGCGGGCGGCCTTGAGCAGGAAGGCTTGGTCTTCCGGGCTCAGACGTGCCACCGGCACCTTGGCGGTTTTGCCGTTGGCCAGTTGCAGGGTGACCTCGCTCTTGCCCGGTTCGAGCAGTTCCGCCTCGATCTTGCGTCCGTCCACATCCGTCCAGGTGCGCGCCCGGCAGGGGAGCGTGGCCAACACGCTAACCAAGCCGGCCAGCAGCCAAAGGCGGGCTGCCATTGGCATGATGGTGGACAACGCCGTGGCCGTCCCGGTTGTCGCGTGTTGCCACCGCGAGTTCATTTTCAACCAATATCGAGGCTGGGGCATTGTCAATTCTCCTTGGCTACCATAGCACGATATAGAGCAACAGCGTGAGGCCTATGACCACAAAGCCACACCACATGGCTGGGCGCGAGTGGATGAGAGGAATGCGCCCGGTGACGGGCATGCGCACCGGTTCGGCCAGCGGATAGAGGACGGTGGCGGCGGCACAGGCGGCCGAAACTAACAAAAAGCACACGCCCATGCGGTCGAGGAACGACATTTGCGGCGCCCACCACAGGCCGGCGCCGCATAGAATGGGCCCGAGCCACCAGGTGAAGGCGGCGTAGAGCACGGCATTGAGCAGGATGCCAAACCACCCAAGGAAACGCGGCGCCCGCGGCACCAGAAAGCCGAACAAGAACACCGCCAGCACCCCGGGGCTGATGAATCCCTGGAACTCCTGGATATAACGAAACACACTCTGCAAGCCGTCGGCCAGCACCACTGCGGCCATGATCGCGATTAGCACGAAGATGCCCACAAACACCCGCCCCGCCCCCACCAATTCGCGTTGCGACGCGCTTTTGCGCACCGCCGCATAAAGGTCCATGGTGGCAATCGTCGAGGCCGAGTTGAGCATCGCCGCCAACGAGCTGACCACCGCACCAAACATCGCGGCCAATACAAACCATGTGATGCCGGGCTTGAGCAAGCGCCGCAACAGAATGCCAAACGCCGAGTCATAGTCGTGTCCAACCAAGCGCTGGCTCGACGGCATCCCGCGTGCCGCCGCCGCCTCTAACATAGGTGTGTTGGCGGCCATCAGTTCCGCGGCGGTGGGGGCCCGGGTGAGGCTTGGGCTGGTGCCGGTCAGGCGGGCATTGTGGGCGACCACTTGCGCGGCGGTTGCCGTTTGCAATCCGGCGAACTCGGCGGTGAAAGGAATGACGGACGACGGGTTGCCGGTTTGCATGAGTTCGAGTACCGGGGCATTCCGGAGATCCGCCTGGCCGCGCAAATCATTCCGATAGAGATTGAAGCACAACATGCCGGGCACCACCACCACGAATGGAATCAACAACTTGAGCCCGGCCGCGAGGACGATGCCCTTCTGCCCTTCCGCCAATGATTTCGACCCGAGCGTGCGCTGCACCACATATTGGTTGAGCCCCCAATAAAAAAAGCACGGGATCCACAGCCCGAACACCAACGCCGTCCACGGCAAATCGCTGTCGCTCTTGGGCCGCACCAGATGCAGCTTGCCTCCTGATAGATTCGGGCCCTCCGCCACCGGTCCCTGGTTCAACATCAGGAAGCGCTGCAGCGGCCCCGCACTCTCCAACTGTTCGATGGTGGCCGGCGAGCCCGCCACCTTGGTCGCCACCAAGTCGCGCGCCGGCATCTCCGCCAAGGCGCTGAACGCCAGCCACATCACGATGGCCCCGCCGACAATCAAGGCCGAACCCCACACCAGATCGGTCCAGGCGCAGGCCTTCAGGCCGCCGACCAACACATACACCGCCGCCGCCAGCCCGATGATCCAACACCCGGCCTGCACACTGCCCAGATCCACACCCGCCACCGTCGCCCCGTGGAAAAACACGCTGATCACCTTGGCTCCGGAATAAATCACCGACGCCGACGGCACACCGACAATCACCGCCATCGACAACAAGGCCATCACAATGCGCGACAAGCGACTGAAGCGGTATTCCAAAAACTCCGGAATCGTATAGATCCCGCAGCGCAGCAGCCGCGGCAGAAACACGAACGCCACCACCACCAAGGCAATCGCCGACAACCATTCATATGACGCGATCGCCAGGCCCAACCAGTCGGCGGCCTGACCGGACATGCCGACAAATTGCTCGGTGGAGATGTTGGCGGCTATCAAGGAAAAGCCGATGAGCCACCATGACAGCCCGCGACCGGCGAGGAAATAGTCGCCGGTCTCGTCCCCCCCCGCCGTGGCTTCCCTGCGGCCCATGCGGATGCCCATGGCAATGACGCCAACCACCGCGACAACAAACAAAATCAGGTCCAAGGTGCTCATCGCGGTAACTATGGGGTTTCCACCGCCGCAAGCAAAGCCTCAACATTGGCCCATGGCACATCAGGCTCGAGCGTGTGCGTTGGCGCGAGCAACAGCCCGCCGCCCCTGCCGACCGTGGCTATCAGCTTTCCAACCGTCTGTTTGACCTCGTCAGGCGTGCCGAAGGGCATGGTCGTCTGGGTGCCGATGCACCCCCAGAATGCGAGCTTGTCGCCAAACAATTCCTTCATGCGCAGCGGATCCATGCACTCCGGTTGCACCGGGTTGAGAATCTCCACGCCGATCTCTATCAAATCAGGCACGATCCGCTCCATGTTGCCGTCGCCGTGATAGAAAATGAGGATATCCGGGTTCACCTCCTTGGCGGCGCGGATCACCTCGGTCAGCCGCGGCTTGAGCGTCTGGCGCCACAACGCCGGGCTGATCATCATGTCGAGCTGGGTCGCCACGTCGTCACCTAACATAAGTACGTCGGCGCCGCACGCCGCATACCGCCGTGCCATGCCGATGCGGATGGCGGTGAGCTTGTCAAGCAAGGCGGTGGCGATCTCGTCCCCGCAGATGAGTTCTTCCATGAAGCGGTCCATGCCGCGCAGATACCACGCGAGTTCAAACAAGGTCATCTCCATGAACGCGCACACCACCAGATCGCGGGCCTTGAGCCCGGCCACCCGCGCCGGGACATTGTCCCAGCGGTAGTCTGCCAGCCAGTCCGGCCAAGGATAGGCATGCACCTGCGCGACCGATTCGAACCCGGCCATCGGATGCAACATTTCCTGGAAATGCGCGGTCGGCCCCGGCGCGCCCATGATCCCCCATTCCGGATTCCAGTCGAGAGGCCGCGTGCCCGGTGGTAACTCACCGAAAAAAACCGTGTAGTCGGTGTGCAGTCGCGTCGCATCGAGCTCGATGCAGCGCAGCGGAAATTGATAGTATTCCTGATAGTCCTCGCGCCCGGTGCGGCGGCGGAATTCTTCCAGCAATGCCGGTGAGAACACGAAGTCGAAGCCGACTTGTTCCGGTTGTTGGCGGCGCAATGCGCGCAGGATGTTATCGCGGTTGGTTAGGGACATGAGATATGAAATGTTGCGGCGGCTGCAGCGCCGGGTTTGAGCGGGCGTTTGTCCGGTTCGACAAGTCCATCCAGAAAGCGCTCCGAGCCACCGTTGGTGTAACCGGCAATGAGCAGCCATGCCTGATGGGTGTTAGGGTCAAGCCAGGCTCTAACGGATTGGGAGCCGTCCGAGGTGACCGTGAATGCCGGTCCGCCCGTCGTCCTGCCGAGACCGGCGCTTAGGATGTTTTCCTTGGTCGAGCGGAAGTCATTGGAGCCGTAGCGGGTGTTGTCGTTGGCCCACGGGGAGGTGCCGGGGTTTTCGCGCGGGCCGATTTCGATGGCGGGTTTGCCATCGGGGGTGACGGCGATGGCGGTGCCGGCTGGGCGGCCGATGTGATCCTCCGGATAGGCCGACCACAGCCCGCGGCGTTTCCAGGAGAGGCGGTCGAAGCCCGAGGCGAAATCAAAGGCGACGCCGGTTTGGCGCGGATTGATGTGGCGTTTGACCTTGAAGTCATAGCCGAACTCCACTCCGGTGTTGGAAAACAACAAGGTGTAGGCACCACCGGCCTCGGCGTAGGTCCCCTGGATGGTCACCTTGATTTGGCCGGCGGCGGGGACCCCGGCCACGACTTGTTGGAGTTGCCAGTCGCCGCAAACCGGCGAATACGCGTCATGGATTTTGGTTTTACCAGTCATTTGGGTTTCGCCTTCGCCATTGTGTGGAATGAGCAACAGGTGCGGACCGGCATGAATCACCGGCGTGGCGCCCGAACGCATGCTGAGCGCGCCGGTCTTGCGGTCGATGCTCCATTCGGCGGCACCGGACTTGATTTGATAGAATCCGTCCGTGGTTACAAGTTGGGGTGCGCCCAGCTCCGCCACGGCAGCGGAAGGCGGCGCCGGATCTGCCAGCGGGAGCACAAAGCGGTTGGTTTCAAAGCCGCGTGGGTCAATGAACGATAGTTCTAACATTTCACCCGCCCCCGGGGGGTGGGCGGGAGTGATGACGAGGGTGCCGCGTTGGCGGGAGGCAATATCGGCATGGACGGCGCCGGCTTGGGCACCGATTTTCCAGCGCGCCTCGACTTTTGATAGATTGATAAAGTCGGAGCGGTTCTCAACCGGGATGGTCAGGACCCCGTTGGTTAGAGTGACGGC
Organism: Akkermansiaceae bacterium; assembly: GCA_903826205.1. Lineage (GTDB taxonomy): Bacteria > Verrucomicrobiota > Verrucomicrobiia > Verrucomicrobiales > Akkermansiaceae > Luteolibacter. The sequence goes on along the minus strand of CAIKDP010000205.1, from coordinate 8,228 downwards.
AGCGGAGTCATCGACGCGCACCGGCGAGTAGGTCTTTTTCACATGCCAATACTCGGGCTTGGGCCGGCGCCAGCCATCGAGCGGTCCCCAGGCACCGTAGCCGAGCGTGAGATCCGGGGCGGGAAAGAACGTGTCATCGATGCCGGACCAGATGGCGCCGCCAAGGATGTTAGGTTCGGCATCCATTAGCTCCCAGAGGCGGTGGAGGTAGAGTCCCCAGCGGTCGCGCAGGCCGGGATCGGTCATGAGTTCGCGGCGGTTGTAGGCGTTGAGGTGGCAGTATTCCCCCATGAACAGGGGCCGTTTGGATTTTTCCCTGGCCATCACCGGACCGTTGAAGCCGGGGTAATGCACCGCGCCGATTTCGCAATACGCGGCATCCGTCTCGGTGATCGAGTTGTGCGTCCACTCGAAGGTCTGCGGGCGGGTGGGGTCCAGTTCTCTAACCATCCTGGAGGAGAGTTCGAAGTTGGGTCCCCAGGTCGATTCATTGCCGAGCGACCAATACAGGACACTCGGATTGTTGCGGTCGCGTTTGATCATCTCGGCAACCTGGCGCAAGGCGGCCTCGCGGTGGGATGGCTCGCCGGAGCCGTTTTCCCAACAAAAAGGGGACTCCACTTCCACCCAGATGCCGAGGTCGTCGGCGGCTTCGACGAGCTGGTGGTCCGGCGGATAGTGGCAGGTGCGGATCAGGTTGACGTTGGCGTCGCGGAACAATTGCGCGTCCTTGCGCCATTGGCCGGCTGCGAGGCTGCGCCCGAACAAGGGGTCGCTCTCATGGCGGTTGATGCCGCGAAGTTTCACCGGGCGGCCGTTGACGAGCACGCGGGTGCCTTTGACCTCGATTTTGCGGAAGCCGACCTTCTGGCGGACACTGTGGCCGCCGCAGCGGATATCCAGCAGATAGGTTTGCGGCGTCTCCGGGGTCCACCAATGGGGGGCGGTGATCGGGAAGGCGAAGGTTTGGCGATGGCGGCCGGGTTGGGACCATGCCACGCGCGATGCCGGGTTTTGCAGGGCGACCCGCCCGGCGTCGGGGTTGCGGAGCTCAAACCGGACCTCCTCGCTGCCGGGGCCGCTGGCGTGGCTGGAGTCGATCTCCAAGGTCACCTCAAGCGTGGCGTCTTTGTAGGCGGCATCGAAATCAGTGCGGATGATGAGATCGGAGATATGGGTGGCAGGCACGGCGAACAAGGTGACGCCGCGACTGATGCCGCCAAGCGGGTGGCAGGCATACTTCGAGGCACTGGCCATGCGGTCCGCCAGGGAGTCGCTGGTGACGGTGAGCACGAGCAGGTTGTCCCGGTCCCTGATGTATTCTGTTAGATCGAACTCGAACGGCGTGAAGCCGCCAAGGTGGCTGCCGAGCTCATGGCCGTTGAGATGGACCTTGCATGCGGAGAACACGGCGTCAAAACGCAGCTTGACCCGCTTGTCACGCCACCCCTGCGGGCGGTCAAAGGTGGTGGCGCAGGCGACGGCTTGGCCGGCGGGAATATCATACCTCTGGTTGTACCATTGGCCGGGCACCGCAATCCCCCCCCACGCGGCGAGGTCGGCGGCAGTTAGAGTGGTGACGTCGGCGGCAGCCTGCGGCAGGAACTTCCACAAGCCACCAAGTGAGACCGTCCATGCGGCTTCGCCGGCCGAGGCCACCGGCATGGGTGTTAGATCAACCTCTGGAAAATCCGGCGGCGGCGCGGGATTGGCGGCGGCGACGCGGATGAGTGCGGCAAGCGCGAGGGCGATTCTCATAAGGGAAAAGGGAAGGCGGCGTTGATCCTGAAAAGGCGAACTGGAAGTGCTAGACACGGTTTTTACCACTGATTCCACTGCAAGTTCACGGGAGATTCAGTATTTGAGCACCTTGAGGCGCATGAAACCGCTCGCGGCGCTGGTGACGGGCAGGGCGTCCCTGACGGTCACCAACCAATAAGTTCCCATGTCCTGCCTGCCGGTTTCCACCGCCACCGGGAACCATGAACCCGGACTCAGGTCCGTGCTGGATTCCACGGTGATTATTATGTTAGAGTCGGAGGCCTGCTTGTTCAGGCGATAAGTCATGGTAAGGTAACCGTTCACCTTGTCGGCGGCGGGCAACCCATCGGCATCGGCGTGCTTGGGATCGCGGCAAAGCACATATTCCATCAGGGTGGTGATGCCGTCTTGGTCGTAATCGGCGGCGTCACCGCTGATCGCCGGGTTGGTTAGGTCGGTGCCGCTGAATTTGCTCAATTTCCAGATGTCATACGGTGGCGGGACCGGCACTGCGATTTTCATGATTTTGGAACTGCCGGGGATGCCATTGACGAAGACGGTCACCAGCGCGTAGCCCTGCGGAAAACCCGTGACGGGAACCGAGGTAAACGCGCCGGGTGACCAACTCACGGGTTGGACCACGGTGGTCAGGCCGCTATCCAAGGCCCGCAACTGGAGCACCGGCATATCGCTCGACGAGTTCTGGGCGCCATTGCCGCCGGAGGCGGTGGAGATCCCGCGGAATTGGCTGCCGGTGAGGGCCACGCTGTCACCCGGAATGATTGACGCCGGGGCGCTGGTGATGACCGGTTGGGAGGCGGTGGTGAAGCCCAGACCGACATCATAGGATTCCGCGCTGCTCAACGCACCTGCGGTGCCGGCACCGCCATGGACTAACACCCTGCCATTGGGCAGCAGGGTGGCGGTGTGGGACTCGCGCCTGATACCGAGGTAGCCGGTGTATTGCCATGACCCGGTGGCGGGATCAAACAACTCCGCCGTGTTGGAAATACCGCCGGTGCCCGTGCCGCCGGTGATGAGCACCTTGCCATTGGGCAGCAGGGTGGTGGCATGGTAGGCGCGGGCAAAGCCCAGCGTGGTGGTGGTTGCCGCCCAGGTGCCGGTGGCGGGATTGTAGAGCTGGCTGGTGTTTTGAGAGGTTGTGCCATTGGTGCCGCCCGCCGCCAGCACCTTGCCGTTAGACAGCAGGGTGGCGGTGTGGCCTTTGCGGGCGGTGGTCATGCCGCCGGTGCCGGTCCAGCCGTTGGTGGCCGGATCATATAACTCCGCGCTCGCCACCACGGTGCCATTGGCACCCGCCGTGACCAGCACCTTGCCAGTGGCGAGCAACGTCGCGGCATGCGAATCCCGCGCCGCCACCAGCGATCCGGCCGCGGACCAGATGCCAGTTAGAGGGTCATAAATTTCCGCGCTGGCCAGCGCGCCACCGGCATCCCTGCCGCCGGCGACGAGCACCTTGCCATCAGCTAACAAGGTGGCGGTGTGCAGGTAACGGGCGGTGCTCAGGGAGCCGGTCGAAGTCCACATCCCGTAGGTAGGATCATAGATCTCCGCGCTGGCCAGCGGCGTGGCGTTTTGGCCGCCGGTGACGAGGATCTTTCCATTTGTTAGAAGAGTGGCGGTGTGGTCACGGCGGGCGCTCGTCAGTGTGCCGGCGGATGTCCACGCGCCGGTGGCGGGATTGTGAATCTCGGCGCTGGCATGGGTGAGCGTGCCGTCCCACCCGCCCGCGACAAATACCCTGCCATCAGGCAGCAGGGTGGCGCTGTGACGGATGCGGGCGACGCCCGCTGCCGTGCTGGCAGTCCATGAGCCGAGAGCGGAATCATACAACTCGACGGTTTTCAGCACGGAGCTTGTGGCGGAGGTTCCACCGGTGATGACCACTTTGCCATTGGCCAGCAAGGAGGCGGTGTGGTCGGCGCGCGGACCTATCAGAGATGGGTTGGTCGTGGCCCAGGCCCCGGTTATGGAATTGTAAAGTTCGGCGTCGCTGAGGGCGCTCATGAAGAAGCCCAGACCGCCGGTGAAAAGCACGCGTCCATTGGGCAGCAGGGTGGCGGTGTGCAGGCAGCGGGCGGCGACCATGTTGCCGGCGGCCGCCCAGGTTTTGGTGGCAGGATCATACAACTCCGCACTGGCGAGGTTGGTGTTTGCCGCGCCAGACAAGCCACCTGCCACGAGCACCTTGCCAGTGGGCAACAAGGTCGCACTGTGATTGTAGCGGGCGGTGGTTAGGGATCCGGTGTTGGTCGTCCAGGTCCCGGCGGCGGGATCATATAACTCTGCGGTTGCCAGCACCGCCGCACCCTGCCCGCCGCTGACCATGACTTTGCCATCCGCCAGCAAGGTGGCGGCGTGCTTGAAGCGGAAGGTCGCCATCGCGCCGGTCGTGGTCCAGGTGCCGCTTGATGGATCATACAACTCAGTGCTTGCGAGCCCGCCGGTATTTTGTCCGCCTGTCACCAAGACCTTGCCGTTGGGCAAGAGCGTGGCGGTGTGATAGATGCGTTCGGCAGCCATGGTGCCCGTCATGCTCCAGGTTCCGGTGGCCGGATCATACAATTCCGCACTCGCCAGAAAGCCGCCGTCATTGCCGCCGGCGACCAGGACCTTGCCGTTGGGCAGGAGCGTGGCGGTGTGATACATGCGTGCCAAGTTCATGGTGCCCGTGGGACTCCAAGTGCCGGTGGCCGGGTCATACAATTCCGCAGAGGCCGCCAGCGAACTTTGGCCTCCCGTCACCAGGAGTTTGCCATTATTCAACAAGGTGGCGGTGTGATAGCGGCGGAATTGCCCGAGGGAACTGCCGGCGGCAAACGGCGTGACGTCACTGAGGACCAGTGTGCTCGTCGCGGTGCCGACGTAGTTGGCGTCGTTGATGGTGGCCACCACCGTGTAGGTGCCGATGGCGGTGGGCGGCGAGGTCGAGGTTGGGTAGGTCGTGCCTGCCGTTCCGGTATAAGTGTAAGTCACCGGCAGCCCGGCGGGCGTGGTGGTGGCAGTGACGCTCTTCGGGGTGCCGTCGATGGCTTGCGCCAGGCCGCTGATGACGACGGTGGCGGGAGCCTTGCTGACTTGCGTTAGAACCGCGCCGCTGATGCCATTGACGGTTAGGGTGAGGATGGCGGTGCCGGCGGGGAATCCCGCAAACAGGGCGGAACCGTAGGTGGTGTCTGACCAACCGGTGGGGGACAGCAACATCGTGCGGCCACTTTCCACGCTGAAAACTTGCACGAAGGGCAAATTGCCGGGTGAGTCCTGAGTGGTGCCCGAGGAGGCGCCGGAGAGGCCGCGGAACGTTGTGCCGGTGAGCGACACGCTGCCGCCAAGCATGAGCGCGGAGCCCGGGATCGTGATATGCGGCTGCCACGCGGATTGATAGCCAAGCCCGATGTCATACAACTCGGCATTTGATAGATAAACCCCGGTGCCGCTCGAGCCGCCGGCGATGAAGACGCGGCCATCGGTGAGCACGCAGGCCGTGTGGAATTTCCGCAGGTTGCCAAGAGTGGCGCCGGGGATCCAGCCGGCGGAGGCTGGATCATACACTTCGGTGGTGGCCAGGGAGGCGCTGCCATTGACGCCGCCGGCAATCAACACCTTGCCGCCAGGCAACAGGGTGGCCGTGTGTGAACCGCGTGCCCCCGCCATGGAATCGGTGACGGCCCAGGTATCGTTGGCCGGATCATACACCTCCACATTTGTTAGATTGGCAACTCCGGACGAGCCGCCGGTCACCAGGACCTTGCCATTGGACAACAAGGTGGCGGTGTGCAGGTAGCGTGCGGTGTTCATCGAGGCCGCGGCGATCCAAGTGGCGGTGGCCGGATCATACACTTGCGCGGCGGTAAGGGTGGTGCCCCCGCTTTTCCCGCCCACGACGAGCACCTTGCCATTGGGCAGCAAGGTGGCGGTATGCGAATGGCGGGGCGTGCCCAAGCCAGCGGTGAGGGTCCAGACGCCGCTGGCCGGGTTGTAAAGTTCCGCGGTGGCGAGGGAGGTGGCTCCGGATTGTCCCCCTGCGACGAGCACCTTGCCATCGGGGAGGAGTGTGGCGGTGTGCAGTTCACGGGTGGTGGTCATGGCACCGCTGCCGGTCCAAGTCCCGGCATCGGGGTCGTACAATTCCGCGCTGCCGAGGGTGGCAGCCGCTTTGCCTCCCGCGACGAGGACTTTGCCGTTTTGGAGTTGGGTGAGCGAGTGCAGGTAGCGGGCACCGGCCATGGGACTGGCGGCGGCGAGGGTGCCGGCCGCCGGGTTATACAGGTCGACGCTGGCGAGGGCCGCGCCGGTATAGCCGCCGGCTAACAACACCTTGCCATTCGCCAACAGGGTGGCTGCCTGTTGGGAGCGGGTGGCGGCCATGGTACCGGTGGGAGTGACCGAACCGGTGGCCGGATCCAACACCTCGGAGGTCGCCAGGGTGGTGCCGAGACTCTCGTTCCAACCTGCGGTGATGAGCAGCTTGGCATTGGGCAGGAGGGTGGTGGTGTGAGTGAGGCGGGCGGTGGCCAGCGACCCCAGAGCGCTCCAAGTGCCGGTGGCGGAGTCGTATTGCTCGGCGCTGGTGAGCATGCCGCTGCTGCTGTTGTAGCCGCCGAGAACGAGCACTTTGCCATTGGGTAACAAATTCGCGCTATGCGAGAAGCGGCCCTTGGTCAGGCTCCCGGTGCTCGTCCACGTATCGGTGAGCGGGTCATAGGTTTGGGCGGTGGCCAGCGAGGACGTGTCATTTTTCTTACCACCGACGACCAGCACCATGCCATTGGGCAAGAGGGTGGCGGTGTGATAAAAGGCGGGTGCAGCCAAGGTTCCGGCCGCCGACCAGGTGCCGGTGGCCGGATCATAGAGTTCGGCCCGGGCAGTGCCAACATCCGGGCTGTTTTCCCCGGCCACAACCAGCACTTTGCCGTTGGCGAGCAGGGTGGCGGTGTGGTTGGCACAGGCCGTGGCCAGCGTTCCGGTCGGCGTCCACAGGCCGGTGGCCGGATCAAAAAGTTCCGCGCTGTTAGTGATGCTGCTGCCGCTGTAGCCGCCGGTAACCAGCACCTTGCCGTTGGCAAGCAAAGTCGCCGTGAAGGAATCACGCGGGCGGTTCATGGCCCCGGTGTCGCTCCACGTGCCGGAGGCGATGTCGTACAAGGCGGCGCTGGCCAGCGTGGTGCCGCCAACCAAACCACCAGCCACCAGCACCTTGCCATTGAGCAAAAGGGTGGCCGTGTGCCAATAGCGGGCGGTGGTGAGCGAGGCCGTTGCCGACCAGGTGTTGGTGGCCGGATTGTATATCTCCGCACTGACCAGCGCGCTGCCGATCGTGTTGCGGCCGCCGACGACCAGCACCTTGCCGGTGGGCAGCAAGGTCATGGTGTGGGAATCGCGGGCGGTGGCCAGCGCAGTGGCGGTCCCCCACACGACGGCTTGCGCGCGCGGGGCGCCATACAGGCTGCAAACCATGACCAGCATGGCCACGGCTATAGAATGGAACAGGGAAGGAAATTTACTCATGGAGGGGGCTGGCTGACTCAAAACCCGTGACGGAGATATGTCTACGGTTGCCAACCCGATTTTCCAACTTCTTTTCCACAGTGTTTCCGCACTTGCACTGCGGACCTCTCTGGAATTGACTCGGCCATGACTCGCCCCGACGGACGCCAACCCGACCAACTTCGCCCCATTTCCTTCATTCCCAATGTGGCCGCCCATGCCACCGGTTCGGTGCTGGTGGCCTTTGGCGACACCCGGGTCATTTGCTCGGCCACCGTCGAGGAGGATGTGCCGCGCTGGATGCGGGCGCAACGGGTCGAGGGCGGTTGGCTCACCGCCGAGTATGCGATGCTGCCGTATTCCACCTTGGAACGCAAACCACGCGACATTTCCCGCGGCAAACTCGATGGCCGATCCTCGGAAATCCAACGCTTGATCGGCCGCGCTTTGCGCGCCGTGGTCGATCTGAAAAAAGTCGGCCAACGCACGATCTGGGTGGATTGCGATGTCCTGCAAGCCGACGGCGGGACGCGCACCGCCTCCATCACCGGCGGCTGCGTGGCGGTGGCCATCGCCTTCAACCGGCTCTTCGCCCAAGGCAAACTCCGCGACTTCCCGCTCAAAAAGTTGGTGGCCGCAATCTCCGCCGGGGTCTACGACGGCGTGCCGGTGCTGGATTTGAACTACCCCGAGGACAAGGCCGCCGCCGTCGACTTCAACGTGGTGATGACGGAAGCCGCCGAGTTTGTGGAAATCCAGGGCAGCGGCGAAGAGGCCGTGTTTTCCGCCGCGGAAATGACATCCATGTTAGAGCTGTCCCGCAAGGGCATCGCCGAGCTCATCACCCTGCAAAAGCAAGCCATCCTCGCCGCCGCCCGCGCCGCCCCGGCGGACCTCGCTGCGCTCGCCGCCGCCTTCGGGCAGAAGTAGCCCGCACAGCCCCCTGTGCGGGATCTTTG
>CAIKDP010000204.1 GCA_903826205.1 Akkermansiaceae bacterium | reverse complement strand
TACCACAGCCGGCGGCCACGCGATTATCGCACGCGCCGTTTCAGACACCGACAACCTATGAGCGACCCCGCATCCGACTGGATTCCTTTGCCGGAATCTGTGCGCAAAAAAATGATTATCCCGATAATTTACGCAACCCCCCGACTCCCATCAGACGCGACCCTCCATCAGTCCATCATCCGCCCCACGCCACCCAACCTATCCCCGGAGGCCACCTATCTCTACTACGAGCGCCTTGGGATGTCCTGCGGCACCGATGACCCGACACCCAAGCAACTCCGGGATGCTCTCCTCGACGCCCGCGAATACGATCTGAACAACGACTAACCTCACTCACCACAAGCATGACCCTCACAGAACTCTCGGACGCCCTCTCCGTCCGAGTCGCAGAACTCTGCGCTCAACTCCTACCCGCCGGCCGTCAGGTCGGTCCCCAGTGGATCGTCGGCAACGTCTTCGGCGACGCAGGCGACTCCCTATACGTCGAACTCCAAGGTCCCAAGCAGGGCCTCTGGTACGACCACGCCGCTGGTAACGGTGGCGATCTACTCGAACTCATCGGCCAGCACCACGTCTACCCGAAATCCCGGGCCGCCCAGTGGGCACGCGACTTCCTCGGCATACGCGACGATTACCAACCCGAACCCCGCCGCTTCGATCCCCTGAAACACGGCCACCGTGCCGACGCCTCTCAGCCCTACCGCTACGGCTCCGCTGCCTGGCCATATCCCGACGCCGACGGCGCCATCTACGCCTACGTCGTCCGATTCGACCTCCCCGACGGCTCTAAGGACGTCCGCCCCCTCCGGTTCCTACCCCCAGAAAACCAGCCACCGGACCCCTTAAACCCACGCCACTGGCGCTGGAAGGGCTGGACCGCCCCTGAGGACGTCCCCCTATTCAACCTCCACCTCCTCGCACGGCGCCCAACCGACCCGGTTCTGGTCGTCGAGGGTGAGAAAACCGCCATCGCCGCCTCAAAACTCTTCCCGTCCCACGTCGTTATCACCTGGCAGGGCGGCTCCAAACGCATCCAGCGGGCCGCTATCGACCCACTCCTGACCCGCGATACCCCGATTATCCTCTGGCCCGACGCCGATAAACCCGGTCGCGACGCCATGATCTACCTGAAAGCCCGCCTCCCGTCCTCCCGCCTCGTCAACCTCCCTGCCACGCTCCCCGAGGGCTGGGACCTCGCCGACCCCATTCCCGCTGACGTATCCATCCAGGGCCTCCTCGACGCCGCTGGCGATCCACCGCGACCCGTTCAGGCTGAACCCGTACCGGCATCACCGAACCCACTCGACGATCTGCACTACGATCCGAACTCCGGCCAGTGGTGGACCCGTAACGCGTGGGGTGATTACGCCCAGATCAACGGCGACCGCGCCCGCACGTTCCTCCTGGAATCCGGTGTGTCCCACGTTAAGGACGAAACCGGCACCTCCGAGGTCGATCGCCAGCTCCTGCGCCGCACCCGCGATACCCTCATCGAATACGCCGGACCGCTCGCCGGCCACCGCGCTGGCCTGTACGGCACGATCCTCGTCACCCGCTCCGTCGTTCCACTACCAGCCGGACCCGGCGACTGCTCCCGTATCCTCACCTACATCCATAACCTCCTGGACCAGAACGACGATCAATACTGGCGCCTCATCTTCTGGCTCGCGCTCCGCCGGCAGGCTGTCCTGACAGGCACCTGGCGATCCAGTCAGGCCCTCGCCCTCGTCGGACCCGCCGCCTGCGGTAAGTCCTTCCTCCAGTCTGCCGTTATCACGCCCCTCCTTGGCGGCCGCATCGCCAAACCCTACCGCTATATGTCCGGCGCGACCGACTTCAACGGCGACCTCTTCGCATCCGAGCACCTGGCAATCGAAGACGAGGCGCCCGGCCGCGACATCCATTCCCGCCGCGCCCTGGGTTCCAACATCAAATCCATGCTGTTCGCCCAGAACCAGTCCTGCCACCCCAAGAACCGCCAAGCCATCACCCTCCGCCCCATCTGGGCCATGTCCATCTCCCTGAACGACGAGCCCGAAAACCTCCAAGTCCTCCCGCCCCTCGACCCGTCTCTACTCGACAAACTCATCATCCTCCGCTGCGTCCGCCATACCCTCCCCTGGCCCGGCGACGAAATCACCGTCCTCAAATCCATCCTCCAAACCGAACTCCAACCCTTCGCCCACTACCTCGACGGCCTCGTCGTGCCTGAGCACCTCGTCGAACCCCGCTGCGGCCTGAAAGCCTACCAGCACCCGGCCATCCTCGAAGAACTCATGCAGCTCTCACCTGAGCACCAGCTCATCGGCCTCATCGACACCGTGATCTTCGAGAAGGAGTTCCTCATCTGGCGAGGTACGGCTGCTGACCTCGAAACCGCCCTACGCGATTCTAAGTACGCCAGGGAGGCTGACCGTCTCTTCCGGTTCAATACCGCGTGCGGCGTCTACCTCGCTCGACTGCATGAGCAGGATCCTGAGCGCATCACGAAGACCAAATCCAACGGGAAGGTCCGTTGGGCGATTTCTCCTCCAGCTGGGTCAGCGGCCACGGCGTGGGCTTGACAGCATTCATTTAGAGTAGCATGGTCTCGCTGTGAGTAAATACCTCCATACATACCTCCTCCGTCTTCGTCCCGGTCAGATCGTTCATCGCACCGCTAACGTCCCAGCTGTCTGGGACCAGGCGGTCGCGCTCGCTAAGCTCATGCCTCACCTGGACGTCAACGGCAACCGCATCGTCCGTAAGGAATCACCAGCCGATGCCAAGCTCGTCATCTCGGCCAGCCATATCGAGATCACTCTTCCAGCCCCCGGCCGCTACACGCTTCGGGACATCTGGCTTCATCAACCAGAGCCCCGAGGCCAGTTCATGTCCTTCGCGTCGTCCTTCGGTCTCCACGCAAAGCAAAACCCCCACCTAGTGACGAAGAAAAAGTCCAACGGCTACGTGACCTGGGTAATTCCTCAATGATTCTGTTGGTTTTTACCCCCTCTCACCCCTCCGTTTGCTTGCTCATTTTCAGGGGTTTGGGGAACTCAAAGTAGTATGCAAATGAGGGGTCTAAAAAATAGGGGTGTTTTTGGCGTGCTCCCCACCCCATCGTTTGACTCCTCGTTTTCAGGCTGTTGGGAGATGGAAGTAGTAGGGTTCGTGAGGGGGGGCGGGGGTTTTTGCAGTTTGGGGTTTTCCTGGGGGCTGGAGCTGGAGCGCCGCTGGAGAATCCGGAAAGCCGGAAAGCTGTAAATCTTTTTACTGGAACCACCAATATCTACTTTAGCCTCCCCCCCCTATACAACCATACTACTTTTATCTCCAGAACCGTTGAAAACCAGCATATCAAACGGAGGGTGAGGATCAGGCTGTACCCCTTATGACCCCCCTCTACCCCCTACACTGGTAAAGCGGTTTATGTGGGTTCGGAAAACGGCCTAGGTATTGGAGAGGGGGTCCCGTGGTTGATCGGGGGCGGGGAGTGGTTCCCACCCCACCCACCCCGTGGGGACGGGCTGAGCCCAAAGGTATCCTTTAATGTCACCACCACTGGACCCACCCACCCGGTCGGCGCTTCACCACCACACCAGGAGCGCGGCCGCGGCCGATGGCTGACAGGCCGACGTGAGCGCCTGGGAGTCGGTACTTTGCGTCACAAGGTAGTGTCCTGGTCTGGAAGGTTGGAGACTGGGGACACGTCGACCAGGAGAGCTTGCCGTTTTCCACCAGGTGCAGACGCCGGACGTTTCGGCATCGCCAGGAGGTCCATCAACTGGTCACGGAGTTTGACGCTGGCGCCGACAAGTGACGCGCGGTGGGCAGGGTCGAGACCAGGAGCGCTTGCTTCCTGATGAACCACCTCAAGCTCGCGCCGGGCGCTTAGGACCATGCGACCAGGGAGAGTCAACCTCGCGGCTGAAAGGATCGCCTGATTCCGCTTATCCCTCCTGGCCAGGCTTTGCGGGCTTGCGTTGGGGGCTACCGATTCGAGCTCTGACATGGACAGACAATGACTGACAGCGTGGTGATTTCAACCAATGTTTACCGGGGTTTCCCGAAAGATCTCACACACAGGCTTGACACGGAAAGCGGTTTATGTTTAACTGTCCACCGTGAACGACAAGCTAACCAAACGAGACCGGATCTTCCTGGTCCTAATCGCCCTCGCGGTCCTGGTCCTTGGCCTCCTCGAACAGAACCCGAACCACTAAACCCATGATAGCCTACACCTTGTTTGATTCCGAACACCGAGACACGACGCACTACAGCCGCGCCGAGGTCGCCACCGAGATAGTCGAGCGCCTGGGCGCCGATCTGCCCGTCAGCCTCCCAGGCTCCGAGATCGTGGACATCCTGGGGCGTCATTCGTCGTTCTGGGTTTTACTGCCCAACGGCCGGGAACTCTCGGTTGAGGCTAACTGACCCGGAGAGCCTACCCGTTCCTGGGTCGGTTCTGCGGATCGGTTAACGATCCACCATATAAAATATGAAACTACACGACGCAGTAACAGCCGCGCGAATCCGAAAAGGGACCGCCGCGGGAATCGACGACACAGGCGAGTTCTGGCTCATGCCTGATCCTCCCATGATCGGAGCGGGCGGAAGCGATGGAGTCGGGAACAACGCAGGAAGCCGGAGGTCATACCTTCACCTGAGACACTACCGGAGCGGGCACGTCGACGCTGTGGTGAGAATTACCAGCTGGCATCAGAACTATGGAGACTCGATCCAGGATGTCAGCGCCCAGGCGATCCTAGAAGCCACCACCGTGGCCGAGGTTATCCAGGGCTTGATTGCAACCGAGGTAGAAACCTGTTGGGCGCTGTATTGCGAAGGCTTCGCGGACGACCTGACCGCGTGGCTTGGGCGTCTCGGGATTCCGGCCGCAGCCCCTGGACCTGATGAGGTGGCCCTGTGACCTGGTTCATCCTCAGCGACCAGAACGGTGACGAACTCAGCCGACACCGCACACTACTGCGCGCAGTCGAAGCCCAGGGGGCGCTTGACCAGTGCTCGACGATCACCACCACCGGAGAACCGATCGACCCGCAGGATATCGAGATCGCGGCCGAGATCATCCGGACCCAGGAGCGCCGAGGGTTTGAGCTGCGAAATTACTTCCACGGAATGCGCCTTGGGACCTATGCGACCAGGGAAGCAGCCGAGGCTGCACTGGCCGAGCAGATCGAACTAAACCCAGCGAACCGGATTAACTGCGGGGTTGAGGTTTCCCGGCAGGAGGTTTCCCGATGAGAACCGAGATCCTTGAAGCCCTGGCGCGGTTCGTGGCGCAGCGGTCCGGAATCGACAGCCGGAACTACGGCGGGAGCCGAGAAGCGTTTATGGGAGATTACCGCCGGATCTTACGAGACGGCCGAGACGCGCGGGCCTTGCTTCGTGTGGTGGAGCTCTCGACGTGCCTGCCTGACTCGATCCTGGTGGACGTCCTGAAATCCGGCCGACTCACTTGGGATGGCAAGCGGTTGGATTACTGCGCCGGGCAATACTTCCCGACCGAGTACCGCGGCGCTGTGTGCCGGGCGCTGGCGTCTGCGCTGTGGAATTACTGGGGCGACGGTGGCCGATACACCGCCGAGCAGATCCGCGCGGCGGCTAAGTCGAACCTGGGACGGGGAATCGCCAGGCGCTGGTTTGCCTGATCAGAGCACGGCTCACCCTGCGGGGTGGGTCCTCTCTGGCCAGTGAGCCGGAAGTAAAAATATGAACAACAAAGCAAAAGGCTGGGCGATCGACCCAGCCACACGAACCATAACCGCCCAGACTCACACCTGGGACACCGCGAAAGCCTGGGTTGACTGCGACCTGTTAGAATGCGTCCGCCTCGACGGCGGCGAACTCTGGGTTGATGAGGAGGGAATGCTGCGGGAATCGAAAACGGTCTGGGTCCTGAACGGTCGCCAGATGATCGCTGGCCGGGCGTTCCTGGTCGGTGGCGAATGGACGGACCATGACGGCCGAGGTCTGCCCGAGGTCTGCTGGCTCCGAGATGGTCGCCAGGTGGAAGCGCCCAGAGCCCGAGCCTATCCGATGACGGCCGAAGGGATGACCAGGATGCGCCTTGATGCGCTCGAAGAGGAGGGACACGCCGAGCTTGCCGCTGTCGGGTCCACGCGCGCCGATTGGCCCGAGGGGGCCCAGCGCCCGCCCACCCTGGGGGATTTCGTGACGACGCGCTCACAGATGACCGGGATGGTGGTCGCTGTGGGCTCCGGGTGGGTCGATGTCCGGTTTATCGATGGCAGTGTGACCCAGGTGCCGACGGTGTGCGTGGAGGTGGTTTGTGGTTGACCAGACGATCGAGCGCGGCCGCGGCGAGACGTATGCCTCGGACCGCTGGACGGTGTACGAGCACGGAGTCTATGACCGGGACAGCGTGCTGTCTGGTCAGAGCCGGCGCTCCTGGTTGGATGACTTCGACACGTTGGAAGAAGCACAGAAGGCGTATCCCGAGGCTGTGGTCTGCGGCTCGACGTATCAGCCGCCGTATTTAGGACACCTTTCGGATGATGAAGATTGACCAGCCCGCCAAGCGGTTTACGATTGTCTGACTCAGCGCGAGCGCCTCGGTGACAGCGGGGCGTTCTGGCTGGGCCTGAGCATGGTGCGCGGGGAGAGCCCGCGACGGGGTGGGAGGTTAATCCTATAGAAACACTCAGGCCTTTTGATTTAGCCCCGGTGGGGCGAGTACCACCCCAGGGGCGCGACTGGTCAACGCGCACGATTTTATGACAGCTGAACTATTGGCAGCACTGATCGCCGTTGAATCCGGCGGGAACGACCTCGCCCGGGGCCGGCACGGGGAACTTGGCGCTCTCCAGGTGCGTCCCTGTGTTGTTCGGGACGTGAACCGGATCGCGGGCACACACTACCGATGGGCTGAGATGACCAACCGATGGGCCGCGGTGGGGGTATTCAAGATTTACACCGGGCACTATTGCGCGAAGGCGAAGCTCGGGCGGCCGGTGACTGACCAGGATCGCGCTCGCACCTGGCACGGTGGGCCGACTGGATGGAAGCGCCGGCAGACGCTGGCGTATTGGAAGCGGGTTCAGGCTCGGATGGGTGCCTCCTGATAGGAGTTACCGATCCGCGCCAGTAGCGCGGTATACTAACATGGAAAACGAAACACCTATTCAACCCACCGAGGTCCAGCTTGCTGCCTCGCAGTTGGGTAAACGCGGCCGAGGCCGACCGAAAACGATCACACCCGAGGACCGACAGCGCCGGGTTGACCAGATGGAAACGATTAACGAGAAACGCAGGACTGTGCGCGTGCAGGGCATCGTAGTGGGCGAGGCCGCTCCCGTAACTACCCAAGTCGTGACAGGTGGCCAGCGCACTGTCCGCGTACAGGGAAGGGTCGTGTCGTGAGTGATATCATACACCGGAAGGTCACGATCGTGATCGAAGATGCCGATGGGGGATTCCACCTGTCGATGGATTGCGTGCCTCCGATCGAGGGCGATGGATCGAATGTGCGTCCGACTCCGGCGCTGATGGCAGGATCAGTCGCTCGCCGGGCGATTGAGGAACTGGTGAACCGGCAGATGCCTGAGGCACCCGAGGCACCGGGGGCAACGCTGGAGCTTGGGGCACCGCCCGAGGCGGCTAACTGATGAAGCGCAGGCACATAGCGCAGCGCCTGAGCGATGAGTGTGGGCTCCTGGTTGGCCACGCTGACAAGGTTGTCGGGTCGCTGACCGAGATCATCGTGCAGGAAATCATAAAGGGGGAGCTGGAACTGCCCGGTGTGGGTAAGTTCGAGGTGCGTTGGACTAAGCCAATGATTGGCCGCAACCCCCTGAAGCCCAAGATTGAGATCGAGATCCCGCCGCGGCCGAAGATATTCTTCAAGCCGACGAAGGATCTGGCCGACCGAGTGATAAAAACACTTGCTGTTGTGGCCTCCAAGAAGTAGTGTGCTACCGCTTGTGGTAGTTGTTTTGAACCCCTGGGATTGTGAGGTCCCGGGGGTTTTCTTTTCAGGTGGGCTCCCCGCCCTCAGGGTGGGCTCCCTCTCCCGTGGTCCACACGCAGGAGAGGGATAGGCCGATACCAAGCCGATGAGTGGAAAACTTAAACACCCCGGCCACGTCGGTTACCCAAAGCGAGCTGATAGCACGCCTGGAATCCGTTTGATATTCGCCAGGAGCGCAACTGGATCCTGAGAGTTTGAGACGCAGGTGCCAATGATATCCTTCTCGCCTCGGTCGGATATGTCCTTGGTCTCGACGATCACCACGCGGTTACCGCTGAGGTTTATCCGGCGCTGCGTTGATGCGGGCGTCTTCGCGGGCGATTGCTTCATATTTTCGGTTCACCTGCTGGCAGGTCCAGCATGGATCTGGACCACAGCCGCAGGCGATGCGTTCATGGAGTTCTCTGGCTATCTGAGCGAATTTTTCTGCGCGGTCTTCCATTGGGGTATCGGTATCTTTGAACGGTGGCGTAGGAGAGATGAAACAGGCGTGCTAGATCGCTATCCGTCACGTCAACGGGAGCGGATTTGATGGCGTCCTGCTTTGATTGCGAAATCCTAGGCCGTCCGGCTTTGGATTTGAATCCAAGGAATTTTTTGATTCGGTCGATGAGTTTCATTCGCAGCTGTAGGTTTCGGTGGTAGTTTTGAGATCCTTCGGCCACTCGGGCTTAACGAAAGAGCGGTCGATGAACAGGACTTTGTCGGTGGGTTGAATGGTAAGGCGGCCAATATCTAGCTTGATAAACATGAACTCCTTAGCCTGCTCGGGGTAGCGGCTAAATCCGTCGTCGATGGGTGCGGCTGTGAAAATGTACTCGCCGAGTAACTCTCCGTCGCAGTTCTTTGCGATGGCTCCCATGCCTCGGAGGTACGTGTATTCGATGGTCGAGAACTCGCGGCCGTAGCAGTCCCAGCGTTGAGCGTGATCTAGGTGCCAGTTGAGTTCTGGGGTAGGATGGAATGCTAGCGCGTGCGGCGGCACCGCCCGGTAAACGGCTCCGCATTCCAGCATGATGGTGCAGCCCCACATCCGACCTGGGATTGAGACCAGCCCAAACCATACGCAGGGTACGAAGCCGGTGCCACTGGAGATGAAGCGGGCATCGACGAAACAGTATTGGTGGTGGGGGATTTGGCCCGCTTGTGAGTAGGTCATTCGCTTTTCATGGGTGTGGATTGAATGCCGTTGTACGAAAGAGTCTTGGGCCTCCAGATGCCAACTTGTTCCGTCTCCTCAACCCAACTAGGACCGCCCCTGATATGGAATATGCATGAAGACATTCCGTTCCATGACTTCGTGCTGCTCTTGGCCGAGGTGTAAATTGAACCAAACGTAGCGCTCAGATCATCGCTGCTCATGGCTTTGACATTGGCCCAATCAATGTCGCCCTCGTGCCATAGTTTGAATCCTAGCTCCAGAGGTGCCACCACCTCGGCAATACCGGGGAAGTGCCACACCCACTCGTCATGGCTACTGGCATCACCGCTCATTACGGCATAGCACTGGTAGTTGCCAAGCGGTACTGATCCACTGCCCCAGTCGCAGCTCTCGCCGGGTTTAAGAACAGCCGAGCGTGTCGGGTGGTCGTTGCATTTGGGCTGCTCGAAAAGAGCAACAAGGACGGGGACTTCGGTTTGGTTTTCGATCTTGATGTGTGTACTCATGGTGATGATTATTTGATGGAAAAGACGGTTGTTATGGGGCTGGCTGTAGAATGAAGTCGAAGTTGGTTTTCCAATTGTCCCCTAGGCGGTTGTAGGTGTCGCCCTTGATCTTCCAGGTGCGCGGATCGCGGGTTGTTTTGGTGTGACGGCAGCGGATCCTTACATCGATGTCCTGGATGGCTACGTTCCGTAGCCGGTCATCTTCAGGCAGTTCGTGCAGGTGTTTGGGTGTCATGTTAGCAGGTGTTTGATGATTATGTTCCGCTCTTTGCCCTTCGCTCGGAGAATTTGTTCCAGCACAACGTGGGTGTTGATTGTAGCAACGTGCTTCCATTCAGGATTGCCGTCGATGTGCTTGGCTGTATCCAGATCCTCTACTCGGATTACTCCGTTGGTTTTGTTTACGTAGATGAATGCTGCTGTGTTGGGTCCGATGCTGCTCATAGTTTGTTCCTCTCCTCCTCCAGAATCGCTAGCATTCCGCT
>CAIKDP010000203.1 GCA_903826205.1 Akkermansiaceae bacterium | reverse complement strand
CTGCAAAACCCCGGCATCGGCAGCGGTTCGGCAGCCGGTACTGGAACCGCCGTCGCCGGCGGAGGCGTTGCGGATGTGCCTTTGGCGGCGGCGGGGTCGTCAGCAACAGGCGTGGCTTTGACGGGGGCGGGTTGGCTGGCGGCGGGCAATTGCAGGCCGCCGCTGGCGATGAGCACTTCGCGGTTGCGCTCCAACATTTGATAATACGAGGCCCCGTGCTTCTGCCAGGAACTTTGCCAGCGCTCCGCGGTCTGGGTGGCCAGCCGTGGATAGACCTCCTCGCTGTCTTTCACCGAAAAATAATGGGTCAGCCGTTCCGGCGGGCCGTGAAAGGCCAGGCACCCCTCGTGCAACACCAGGATCGAATCATACAACTCCAAATGCGCCAGCGAGTGGGTCACCGACAGCACGATGCGCCCGTCCTTGCGCGACAGGTCGTGGAGCAGGCGGACGATCTCCCGCTCGGAGCGCGGGTCGAGACCGGAGGTGACTTCGTCGCAGAGCAAGAGCTTCGGGTCGGATACCAACTCCATGGCCAGCCCCAAGCGGCGCTTTTGGCCGCCGGATAATACCTTGACCAGACGGTCACTGATGCCGGTCAGCCCCGCCTCCTCCAGCACCCGGTCGATCCGTTGATCCAGCTCCGCGGTGGTGCGGCAGCGCACCCGCAGGCGCGTGGCCGTCTCCACCGATTCATCCACCGTGAGCGGATCGTACGCGATCGAAAATTGCGGCACATAGCCAATCTCGGACGGGGAAAAATCCCCGCCCTTCGACAGATCCCTCCCATCCCAAAACAAACTCCCCGACGACTCGGGATTAAGCCCGGCTATCGTCTTGAGCAAGGTGGTCTTGCCGCATCCCGACGGCCCGACAATCGCCATGAAATGGCCCTTGGGTATCTTGATAGAGAGGTGGTCGACGAGGTTGACCTCGGCGCCGCCCTTGCGGATGGTGAAACAAACGTCTTGAAGTTCTAACACGGAAGCTGCGGGTTGACCGGTGACCGACACGAAGGAAAGCGGAAATTTCCAGTTTCGGCGAGCACTAAACACGACCCCGTGGGGTGAGCTGTCAAAAAATCCCCGGGCGACTGGGGGATGGGCCGGAGGGGTCACGGCGCGGCCACACCGCGCTGGAGTCCTTGTGCATTTCCGCCACCCTGCTGCGCGGGTCGGTCGCCGCCTCACTCACCACCTTCACCGGGGTGCCGGTGCGCACCACCTCATAGAGGAGCGGCGCGAAATCCATCGGCAACCTGACACAGCCATGGGAAGCCGTCTCCCCCGGTTGCGGAATGATTCCGCCATGCATCCCGATGCCGGTTGCGGTGAGGCGCATCCAATGGGGCATCGGCGCCGGCACATATTTCTCCCCTGGCGGCACCCGGGTTGCCGGCGTCGCATCGCCGTTGGTCACGTTGCCCAGCGCATCCTCCACCCAGCCAAAATGACTGGAAAACTTCAGGTCCATCATTTCGGTGACAGTGTAACGGCCCTCTGGCGTCGCATGGCCCGGCTTGCCAGTGCAGATATACGACCACCCGATCGGCCGCCCACCCCGCTCATAGGTGGCAATCTGTCTGGATAGATCCAGCGTCACCGCCAACTCGCCCGGCCCGCCGTCGTCAGCCCACTCATACATGACCGGTTTGGCCTTCGGTGATTCCCTAACCGGGCTCAAGCCACACGACACCATGCCAAGCAGCATCCCTGCCCCCATGGCCAATCTCAAAAGGGATTCTATCCGGTTATTCTCCATGACTCGATAACAGATAGCAATAAGCCACAGCTCGCCAGTCCTTGTCAAGCATGGCGACAGCCGGGCGCATGTCAATATAACTCTAACCTCCTCGCGACAATCCGGTGGTCCGATCGGACCACCGG
>CAIKDP010000202.1 GCA_903826205.1 Akkermansiaceae bacterium | reverse complement strand
GGAACCATTCGGCCCACCTTATCCTTCACTGCGAAATTCACGATGACCGCATCCCGGCCATCGGCAGTGATGGTTCTTTTGAGCGGTGTTCCGACAATTTGCTGTGGTTCATCGGTGGTCTCAATGACTTTCTCCATCCTTCTGCCATTTCGGGAGGCGATTGCTTTCAAGACTCCCGGCCGGTATTCCGCAATCCACTCCAAATGGCCATTACGAGGCATGTCCTTGCGCCCCAAACTCGTTCCATTCAAAAACAATTCAACCGTATCGGCATTACTGTAGCAGCCGACCTTTACCTTGTGCCCCTCCCTGCCTTTCCAATTCCAGTGCGGAAATAGGTATAGAACATCCTCACTGCTCCACCAGCTTTTGTAATAGTAGTACCTGTCTTTCGGAAATCCGCAAAGATCCATGCTGCCGAAATGGGAAATCACATAAGGCCATTTGGCTTCGCCACGATAGTCAAAAGCCGTCCATGCAAATCCGCCCATGAACCAATCGCACTTATCAACCACCTGCCACCACCCTTCAGAGGACAGCCTGTTCTCGGTATTAAGATTAACATTATCACCTAAGAAGTAGTCATAGCCTGTAGGCGGAGCATTGGGCATTTCAGTGCCGATTTGCGGTTGTTCGGGGTGCTCTTTTTTGTATTTGGCATAGTCACCGTTGTAGTTGAATCCCCGGACGGGAATGACTGTGCTGATTCCCTCATACGAATCGCCGCTGTTGTCGCCATGAGTGACAGTTCGGCCAGGGTCCAATCTCCGCTGAATTTCCACCATCTCCTGCGCGATTCTCCGGCCTCGGTCCGTCTGTTGCACCACATTCTCCTCGTTGCCGATACACCACATGAATACGGAAGGCCGATTCCTGTCCCTGAGAATCAAGTCCTCCCACTCCCTTAGGGCGGCCGGACTGGTCCCCAATTGCCGTGTCTCGGCCAGGACCAGCACCCCCAACTCATCGCACGCATCCAACAGGGCCGGAGAGTTGGCATGATGACAGCGGTACCCATTGCCCCCCATCTCCTTGATCCATTTGATGCGCTGAAAGTGGATCGCGTCAGGCACGGCAATCCCGACACCCGCGTGATCCTGATGGTTACAAACCCCCTTGACTTTCACATACTTGCCGTTAAGGAAAAGACCGGCCGGCCTTGCCTCAATCGTCCGTATTCCAAAGCGGGTGGTATAACGATCCAGCTCGCGACCATCTTTTCTGATGATGGAGACAATCCTGTGCAGATAGGGATCATCCAGCGACCATAAGTGGGGACTGGAAACCTTGATCTGTTGTGGGACTTCCATTTTACCGCTTCGTGGCAGATTCACTTTGCTGGGGCTGAAGGTAGCCACTGTTGCCCCACTTTGGTCTATCAGACGTGATTCGATCTCGCATTACCTCGAAGCCGCGCTGGCCGGGTGGCGCGTCGTCCGCCTCGGGCCGAATGAACTGACGGCGGAGAGTATCAGGCGGCTTACTTATCTGCTGCGGCAATCGTCCGCATCGGAAGAAAAAGCTTCTGCGGGCTGTCCAGACAGGGAATGAAACCGAATTTTTGGTAGAACGCAACTGCGGCCTGATCTTTGGCTTCAACAACCACCAATGCG
>CAIKDP010000201.1 GCA_903826205.1 Akkermansiaceae bacterium | reverse complement strand
GGCAAAATCCCCAAGGATGGCACGCCCGAGTTCACCGCAGCCATCATGGGATTCGTGTTCACGCACTGCGCCCCGTGGCCGGATGTGGTTAGAGCGTCCTTCGACGACCAGACCTTCCGCGAGTCCGCGCTGATCTTCTGCGGTGGCCTGACTCCAGCCGACTTTCAGACCGCCTTCAAGCGGTTGGAGGAACAGAGCAAGGAGCTTGAAGCGGCGCAGGTTGGAACGATGGGAGATCTCGCAGCAAAAAAGCCCCGCCGTGCGACGAACCCGGCTTCCTAGCAGCCCAGGTATTTGCCGTCGCCGCAGAAACCGGATGGCCCGAGGAACGCATCATCTTTATGCCACTGGCACGGCTCGCCCAATACCAGCACTGCCTGCTTCGGAGGAACGGGGTGCGAACCAACTGGAGCAGTGTCGGGATCGTGCAGGGCACGCTTCAGGATCAGTTGGAGGCGCTGCGGTTGCAGTGGAAGCAATCAATGAATCCAGAACTGTTAGAACCATGACAACACAACGTATCGGCTTTATCGGACAAGGGTGGATTGGCAAAAATTATGCCGATTGCTTTGAGGCACGCGGGTTTGATGTCGTTCGCTACAGCCTGGAAGAGCCCTACGTTGGCAACAGGCAACGAATCAAGGACTGCCGCATGGTGTTTGTCGCGGTGCCAACCCCGACCACGCCAACCGGCTTCGACTTCAGTCCGGTGGTGTCGGCATTAAAGATCGTCAGCCCCGGCTCCACGGCGGTTATCAAATCCACCATCCTGCCCAGCACCACGGAGAAATTGCAGGGTTTGTTTCCTGACATCCTCGTGATGCACTCACCCGAATTTCTGGTTGAGAAAACCGCCGCATACGACGCGGCCAATCCCAGCAGGAACATTGTTGGAATCCCACGGGACAATGCGGAATATCGCGCCCGTGCGGCCGAGGTCTTGTCCGTGCTTCCCAAGGCACCCTTTGCATTGATCTGCCCGGCCAAGATTATAGGCAATGGCGTGCATCATATGGACCGGGGAGAATTTGGGCGGCGGGGCAGGTGTTTTCAAGAAACATGACGAGGATGCCAACATGTACCAGTTTCGCACTGTCGCCGGTCGTGGTGGTTACGACGCCGACTCGCCTGACGCTGGCACGACCGAGCAGATCAAGGCCGTGGCAGACGGCGACGTGGTGCGGGTGGTGGGCAACGGCAAGACTGGTTCGCTGTGGTTCGATTCCCTTGGCAGTTCTCCGGTGAAAATGTTGGAGTGGAACGACGGCTTGGTAACCACCTCCGGTGCCTGGGTGTTGGCCGAGGGGCAGGAAGGAATGTCGTTCATTGAGTACGATCCGTGATCTGCGCGTTGACACCCGATCCATCGCCGTGAAGCTCTACGTTGACCTCGAATCCCTGCAATTGATCGAAGCCGTCGGATTCCGCAATCCGGTGACGTCGCTGCGCATCAAGCGCGGGGATTACCCGAAGTTTGAAGTCCTTTTTCTGTCGGGCGGTTCCACCGCTGTCAGCCTTGGAGCAAAGGCCACCTTGGATCTCAGATTCGGTGCCAAGTCCAACGGGCAGTTCGGCGGTGACTACCTTGTCTATAATGGCGCGTGGGAAATCCCCGAAGACAATGACACGAGCCACGTCTATTCCGTCTATCCATGCTTCAACACCGTCGAACTCGATGCCGCGTTGCGTATCGGAACGGAATCCGAGCTTCCTGAAATCACTCTCATGGGTGAAATCACCTGGAGAACCGACGTTGGCACCGACATGTCCACGCGGACCTTCTCCATCGTTGTTGAGAACGACGTTGTTAGGGGGTCCGAGGTCGAACCTCAAAGCGCGGTCACCGGATTCCAGACGCTCTATCTGCCTGCCGCCCGCGTTTCCCCGAATGCCAACACGTCCCATGCCAGCGGGTCTGTCGGGGCTAACAACGCCGTCACCGTCGCTGTTGGCGACGATTGTGATGTTGTCGTCCTTGATGTTTCAAATGCGAGCACCGGGTACGGAGCCCCGGCTATCACCGTCAATCCGGACGGCGATTTGAGCACGTCCAACACAACCGTAAAAGTCGTTGGACTTTCAGGTCATTTGCACAACAGCTTCAAAGTGACCGGTGATTTTTACAATTCCGAAAACGTGCAGATCGACACGTCCTTGATCGGGCGTTTGACCTATGCCGGATTGGATGGTGACCACTACTGGACGGATAACGGCACGCTTGCCGGGTATACGAACTATGTCTTTTGTAACAACCCAGGAGCGAGCAATGCGTATTGGTCAGTTTGCGGTGAAGACCCCAATGCCGGGCTGTGGAGTTATACAAACGATGGTCAAGCATGGCCGGATGGTATGGATTTCACCGATTGCGGGACCAACGGGGAAACGGGGACGCCTGTCGTTGTATCCAATGGCTTCATGGCACAGGATCTGATCGACCTTGTGGCAGGCGAGGAAGATCTGACCGGCATGCTGACCTGCGTTGCAAACGGAGCCTCGACCGGAGGCGTTGAAAGTTTTGCCGTCGTCCTGCGCCACGCCGCCCAAGCCGCCTTCCCTGGTCAGCCATGCATCGTT
>CAIKDP010000200.1 GCA_903826205.1 Akkermansiaceae bacterium | reverse complement strand
GGCACGACCCTCGGTACCGGAACCCTCTCGGGCGGCACCTGTACCATCATCACCACCACTCTGGCGGTCGGCACTCATGACAACATCGTGGCCGTTTACGGTCGCGGCAACGGCACCTTCGCCTCCAGCACGTCCAGCCCCTTGGCCGGCACCCAAACCGTCAACATCGCCCCCACCTACACCACTTGGGCTGCCGCCAACGGTGTGACCGGCGGACCGAGCGGCGATTCGGACGGTGACGGCATCGCCAACCTGCTAGAATACGCCCTTAACCTCAATCCGGCCGGTTCCGATGGCTCGCCCGGCACGCTCACCGGAAAGTTGCTCAGCTTCACCAAACGCGCCGAAGCCGTCACCAACGGGGACGTCACCTACAAAATTGAAATATCCGCCGATCTCGGACTCACCGACCCGTGGGCCGAGGTTTCGGGTTATCAGACCAACGACGGCACCACCATTTCCTGCCTCCTGCCGGACGGCGTGCCCGCGAGCTTCGCCCGCCTCAGGGTGACGACGCCTTGAGGCATGGCGGAAAACGGGTTGAGAGGTTGTATGTGTTAGATTAGGAAGAGCCGCTATGATTCACTCACAACCCTCAACTCGTGGTGAACCGGTGCCCTCGGACAGGCAGGGCACCGGTGGATCGGCAGAAATTCACCATGATGCCAGCCCGATCCCTTGGAGTTTCGGGCGATTCTGCCAACCAGAGTGTGCCAGTGTCCGGTGTCTCCGCAAAATCGCATTCCCCGCATGATCTTGCATAAACATCCATGAGATCTCGAAAAATCGTCTTGGCTGGCGGCAACGGGTTCGCCTTGGTGGTGACCCTGGCCTTGATGGTTTTGCTAACGCTCATCGCCGTGGGGCTGCTGACGCTCTCCAGCGTTGCACTGCGTTCCTCCGGCCACGGCGAGGCCATGGCCACCGCCCGTGCCAACGCACGCCTCGCCCTCACGCTTGCTTTGGGCGAACTTCAGAAAGCCGCGGGTGATGACCGCAGGGTCACGGTTGACGGCTCAATCTTCGATGGCGCGAACCACCCGAATGTCGTTGGCGTCTGGAAGTCATGGTCGCCGAAGATCGCGGAAGATCCATCCGCGGGTGCTCCGGATTACGGCAAGAAAGACCAACAATTCGTTGCCTGGCTGACATCCAGCGACAACCCGTCCGATCTTGCCGCGCAGGACTGGGCCAAGAACGGCACGCTGGCAAATCCGATCCAGTTGTTTTCCGAAAGATCCGATGGATTCCTCGTCACCGGTTCCAAGATCAATATCAAGAAAGAGGCCCACTCCGCAGGTGCGCTGGCATGGGCTGTGGTGCAGGCTGCCACGAGAGCCAAAATCAATGTGGACGGTTCGGAAAACAACCAGCGCCTTGCCAACACCGATTTGCAGGCCCAGCCACGGCCATCCTTGGCCAAATCCGAGAGCTTCAAGCAACCCGGCGGTGACTGGAACAAACGCAGCGCCCGGGTGCTCAGCATGGCACAGGCAAAACTCGACGGCGAGCTATGGAAGGCGAGCCCGCCCTCTCCGGAAGGTGCCCACTTCACTTCACAGGGCTTCGGCCTGCTGACGGATACCGTCAACGGCGGCCTCAAGACCGACCTGAGTCTTGGTTTTGAAATGTCGGATTCGGACTTTCAGAAAGGCACCTGGGGAACATTCAAGAATCCTTTCCGCTCCGCCAACGCACCGCAGGTGAGCACTCCGGCCAGCTACCGTGGCGAACGTCCGCTGTTTGAACCGCTCACCGCATCCGCCAGCGTGCGTGTGGATCTCAATTTTCCGCCGGCCAACACGGTTTATGAATTTCCCGCTGCCGCGGTTCCCACCTTTGCCACCCTGCGCTCGTTCTATCGCACCCCGTACCATATCTATGCCACAGCCGATGGGCCCACGATCTTCGAACGCGGGATGGATCACGTCGCACTCAAACAACCCTCGCCCGCCGGCGGGCAGTATCTGAGTCCGGGAGCCACCCCACCCGCCCGACAATCGCAGACCAGCTATCGCCCGGTGCTTGACCGCCTGCTTTTCGTTCTCAGCGTGGGACTATCGGCGAACCCGAATACACTAAATGAGATTCGTCTCATCATCACCCCCATTGTCACGCTCTGGAATCCCTACAATGTGGCCTTGGAGATCGAGGGCGCGGTGGTGTACCCATGGATGGATATGGCTTACTACCCCGCCTGGAAAATCTACCAGAACGGCAAGGAAATATTCGCAGCTGAGTCCCACCTGGCGGGTTTGCTAGCTACGCAATTCGTTGACGCGGGAGGTGCCAGATCGGTGAACCCCTACTTCTTTGCGTCGATCACCCCGGACGGAACCGGGACCGCTGGCGGTGGCAAATCCATCCGCTTCCAGCCCGGCGAGGTGCGGGTTTTCGTGCCTGCGGATCCTGTCGCCAAGGAGTTTGTCGCAACCGATTCGATCCGCAAACGAACCCTCAGTCTCCGGTCGGTGGACAGCTTGGATCAACTCTCGCTCAGGGGCGGTTTCGCCATTCCGACGAAGAATCCCAAAACCGGTGGCGGTTTCTCTCGCGCGCTGGCCACCACCGAATCCGTGCAGGTTTCCTTCTCAACTCACGATTGGTATCCATTCGGCGTGGGACTTGAAGATGCGACTCGCGCCAAGTTGTCAGATCCGGGTGTCGCCGACCGCGGCCAGTCGGTGAGTGACGTGCAGACCACCAACTTCATCAATTCCGGTGCCACGACGATCATGACCTCACCCATGCTAACCTTTAACGCGCTATCCAACCCTGCGACCAGACAGCCCTTCGGCATGCTCGAAACCTATCACCGCGTGGCGAATGATTCGGCCGCGTACCGCCGGTCGGACTTGGTCTATACGACCAATCCACGCCAAGCCCATATCAACCGCTTCCTCACCACGGGGAGCTTTTTTGCCGGCCCGCACTACGAGACGCGGATGACTGCTGTCTCCAATTTCAACCAGGTCATCCAAACCGCGAATGGGGGCCGGTGCGCCTTCTATGGTGCCACCAACAGCGCCGGCAGCGGTATGACCCACCTGGTGTTTTTCGAGGCACCCCGCTCCCCGCTGCTCTCGCTGGCGGCCCTCCAACATGCGGACCTAGCCGGGACCTCCTATTCTCCCGCCAATCAATTTGCCAACAGTTGGGCCAGTGCATACCTCAAACGACAATCGGCCGCGAAAAAACTCCCTGCCGGAACAGTGACCATGGCGGGCGCTGATGCGGGGTACACTCGAGCTGAAATGCCGGTTTACGACTATTCCTATCTGGCCAATGAGTCCATCTGGGATGCATTCTTCTTCAGCGGCGCGGGGGCCATTCTGGAGCCGGGCACTGCCACCGGCAGCCCTGGCGTCTGGGATTCGGATATTGCCGTGGTCAGGGAGGATTGCCAACAGACCATTGAAAAATTCCTCGATGATCCGGCTAAGAACCCCTTGCGCAACCCGCGGATGCGCTTCCACGACGGCAACATTCCGGCCAGCACTCTCAAGAATGACATGTTAAGTCCCCAGGGTTGCCTGCTGCTCGCCGCGCACCTCTTGGTGGATGGTGCCTTCAATATCAACTCCACGAGCGAGAAGGCGTGGATCGCGTTTCTCAGCGGGATGAAAGACCTGCCGTTCGATGTCACCACCGACCCAAAGAACCCGGCCCGAACCCAAAGCAGCTCTCTCGCCCAAGGCACCATCGCCTATTCCCGGTTCCGCAACCCCGTCGGCACCGAAAACAATCATTGGCTGGGCTTTCGCTCGCTCACCGACAACCAAGTGGAGGAACTCGCCAGGAGATTGGTCCTGCAGGTCAGGAAGCGCGGCCCGTTCCTCTCGCTCGGGGAATTCGTCAACCGCCGCATCGAGAACTCCGACCTCGGCCTCAAAGGGGCCATTCAGGCGGCGATCGACGAGGCCGGATTCAACAGTGCCTCGCTTTATGATACCTTCGATACCAGTGGATACCCCGCCGAGGGGAAAGCCAATCTCTCACCTAACAGAACCGGGGTCGGCATTCCCGGCTACCTGACCCAGGCGGACGTGCTGCAATCCATCGCTCCGGTGATGTGCGCCCGGTCCGACACGTTCACCATCCGTGGCTATGGCGAGGCGAAGGACTCCTCGGGCAAGCTGCTTGCAAACTCATGTTGCGAGGCGGTGGTGCAGAGGAACCCTGAGTTTGTCGATGCGAGCGATCCTCCCCACACGGCCATCGCGAGCGTGAATCAAACGAACCAGCGATTCGGCAGGAGATTCTCGATTGTCTCGTTCCGCTGGCTTGCACCATCCGAGCTTGGACTTTGAAATCATCCTGCCATGAATTTTCCAATTCAATCCAAGTTTAGGTCCGTCCGCCTGTGTGCGGCGATCTTTTCAACTCTGATGCTGAGCCAATGGCTCCATGCCATCCCGCTCCGAGTGCTGGCGTGGGATGACGAAATAGCCGCCCGCAAGCTGGCGATCGTCACTTCCAAGGGAATCGTCCCCATCGAGGGCCTGCACCCGGCCAAGCGCACCAAGGAATATCAGGTAACCGGGGGAGAGCAGCCCGTCTCGGTTCAGGCGCTCGATAAAACCGGCAAGGATGGCAAACCTATCGCCAGTGCCGTGATCATTCCGAAAGGCACCAAACAAGCTCTCCTGCTATTGCTGCCGGATGCCAAAGCAGACACCGGGCTGCGTCTTTTCGTGCTGGAAGACGATGTGGCGACCTTTCCTTGGGGTGGCATTCGGTTCATCAACTCCTGCGGCCGCAAACTGGTCTTCGTATATGAAAAAAAGTCCATCACCCTGCCCGTCTCGTGGACGCCCGTGCTGACCAATCCCGGAGGCACCAATCGCAACATGGAAACCCAGCTATTCCTCGTTGAACAGCCCGAGCGCCCAATCTATTCGGCCGTATGGGAACAGCAACAGGACGTGCGGACCATGATTTTCATCGTGCCAGGCACCGATCCCCGGCTCGGCCCGGTAGCCATGAAAATGATCTCCGAGGACCGCCGAGTTGAAGAAGCAATGGAAAAAGTGACTGGGTCATCGCGACCGGACCAAAGGCAGTAAATCCAAATCTGGTCCAAACAACAGCCATGATATCCAGCACCCCAAGCGAGCAACAATCCAATCCTATGATCAGCAAAGCAGCCCACCTAAGCCGAGCCATCGCGGCAATCGCAATGACCATCACCGGAGTATCGACGGCAGCAGGCGCAACGACGGAGGCCGGCAGTGTTGCAGCGAGACCAGTCTGGAACCAGCGCGTTGATCCCAAAACGCATCCCGGTGCACTGGCCCGCAAAATCATGCCGGTCACCTGGGAAGATCAGGATAATTTGGTGCTGGTGGGCGAGGCCCGTTATGGCAGTAACAATCTCCGTCAAGATGGAACAAACATTTATAACGTCAATATACCGGCCCTTGAGCGCTACATCGACTATTGGACGGCTGGATCACCCGGTAGCACTCGGGCACCCTTTGGCTATGAAAAACATTTTGATCCGCGAAGCGATTTTGCCTTCTGCACGAATTACGAGGCAGTGATCGACGTGTGGAAAAAAAGAGGTTGTCATATTTTCACTGTGCTGAACGTCGCTAGCTGGTCGAACGAGGGATATGCCAGCGAAATTGGGGATTTCCCGGGTGGTATTCCTGACGCGGTCCATAAGTATGCAGTGTCTCAGTTAGGCGGTCGTTTCCACGGATGGGAGTACGGTGAGAACGATGGCGGCTACTGTTATTGGCTTGTACCTGAGAATCCGCCTACTCGCGAGGTGGCCCACGACCTATTCTTGGGTTTCAATCATCGCTGGTCGGAGAAACTGCACAATTATATGGTTTCGATGCAGAACACCGTCTGGGGTCCTTATATGGCTGATACCAGCTATTGTCGCAAAATCGGCGTCCAAACT
This sequence comes from Akkermansiaceae bacterium, assembly GCA_903826205.1. GTDB lineage: Bacteria > Verrucomicrobiota > Verrucomicrobiia > Verrucomicrobiales > Akkermansiaceae > Luteolibacter. Next base: position 6,606 of record CAIKDP010000200.1, on the reverse strand, counting down.
CCGAACCACATGTATAACATCAACATGTGGGCCGCTCTTTTGCGAGGCGCCTCGAGGCAGAACGGTGTGCTCTGGACGGTAAACGCCGATTCGTACTGGTGGCAAAAGGGCGGCATGAAGTTCTTCCCTGACGGCGTCGATAATGGCAAGGGCAACAGCGTGAGTTTGCTTCGCCGAGCGCAATACATGTATGCGATGTATGGAACCTCCGCCATCCAACCGCCAGAGCCGTTAGCCATAGAGGGAAATAAAACGGGGGACGGCCCGCATATGCTGACCCCGTTCGGCAAGGATGCCATTCAGGTGCGTGACTTTCTGCGGGCACATCCATACCCCGCTCTCGGCACGGCGCACATGCCGGTAGCGTTGGTCTGGGATTACTATGCCGGTTGGATGCCGCCGCGTACGACGGGCGGTTGGGGACCGTATATGGTCTGGGGTAAGTCGTCGTATGAAAAGGGCGACCACCAGATCGACATGCTCTTCCGGTCGTTGTTTCCCCATTATGAAGATGCGGCGTTTTTACTGAATGAGCGTGGCTTCCTGACGGAAACACCTTTTGGTGATATCTTTGATGTGCTGCTCTCGAATGTGCCGCGTTACGTGCTGAACCAGTATGATGTGGCGGTTGTGATCGGTCCGACGAAGATCAAAGGTCAGTTGCAGGCCACTCTGCAGGATTTTATCAACCGCGGCGGCTCCGTCGCAACCACCGCCGCCCAACTGACCGGCGATTCTGCGGGTATGTTTGGCGTGCAACTCACCGGTGAAACCTCTCTGGAAACCGCCGTCAATTGGACGGCAGGTGGCTCGATCACCGAGAGCAACTTCAAATTGCACCATCTGAGACTCATGTCCGGTGCCAGCGTGGTTGCCCAAACGCCCGCCGGACTTCCTGTCGTGGTGAAATATCAAGCCACCGGCGGCGGTGAGTTGCTCGTGTTCGCAGCCGACTACGGCCTTACCGAATGGTCCGGTGCGATTGCCAATCCCGGTGGCGGCCAGTATGCGGGAGTGGACCAGACGCTTTACTCTCCGTACCAGATGCTGAATCACGTGCAAACCTGCCTCGGACCCTGGCTGAAGAAGTGGAATCTTATCAATGTTACCGGCCCGGCCATTCAGTACCTCACGAGTGTCACTCACGATTCCAACCGCCTTGTTGTAACATTATGCAACAATGCAACGAATTCCTGGAGTGGCTCCATCAGCCTGAACGGCACCAACACGATTGCCTTGTGCAAGGATTTGATCACGGGTCAATCGTTTGGCTCAGGTGATTCGGTATCCGTTAAGATCGGGGGGAATAATCTGGTCATACTCGAAGTAACTTCCGCTAGTCCCTTGGTGCGGTTCAAGGACGCAACTCCGACACCTGTTCCCACTGCTGCTGAGCTGGTCCTGAAAGGTGACCAGGCGTTTGCGAAATGGGACAAGTTTACGCCCCAGGGAATGTTGGCCATGAGCCGTCCGGCGGCGCTTGGTCCGGCCCAGGGCAGCGAGCCGTCCGGTGCGTTGTATGTAAACGCCTGGTTGTTCGACGGCGTGGATCCAAATACGTGGATTCCAGCCATCAAGCAACTGGGGCTGAACGGAGTGGAGATTCGCGCCACGCAACTTTACCGGGACGATATCGCAGCTCTCTGGAGCAAACTGGCAAGCCAGGGGCTTCGCGTCGGGGCGGTCCACGCCGGCGTTGATATGCCGCCATTCAGTTTTGGTTCGATTGCCAGTAACGTGGCTTTAGACCGCGAGCCGACGCTTGAATGGCTGGAATTGACCCTGGAGTTGATGCGGGATGCGGGCATCAAGCGGTTGATTCTGTATCCTGGTTACACCAAATATGGCTCCGCCCCTGGGTATAACAGCAATGTGACCTTAGCCAGCCTGAACCGGCTAAAGACGAAAGCTCAGAGTTGCGGTGTAACCATCATGGTCGAAGTCGCGCAAGGCCAGGACACTTACGCGAACACGGCCAGTTTGCAAGGCTTGATTGCGAGTGTCAATTCCCCGTTGGTAAAGGCGGGAATGAACACGGCCAACACCCAGCTCGCGGAAGGAAATTTCTCGGCGTCGCTTGCCGGCACCCTGGACTATGTGCATCTCAGCAATTACAAGCCGCTCACCAATGGCGGGAAACGGAGCAATTATGCTCCATTGACGGATGGCGAGATACCTGTGGGCACCTTGAACGGCATCCTTGCTGACAGGCGGAGCACCGGTAGAGCGACCTGTATTTACATGCTGAACCCGGACAACCCTCTTGGTGCCCTGGCCGATTTTCTCAATCAGAAATAGTGGTATTCAGAAGTTCCCACAAACAGAACGCCCCCAATGAGCAAGACCAAACCACCTATAGCCCATCCAATGATTCCTAGAGCAAGACACCCAAGCGGAGCCATCGCGGCGATCGTGATGGCCATCATCCAAGCATCGACTGCGGCAGGTGCCACTACGGAAGCCGGCAGTGTTGCAGCGAGACCAGTCTGGAACCAGCGCGTTGATCCCAAAACGCATCCCGGTGCACTGGCCCGCAAAATCATGCCGGTCACCTGGGAAGAGCAGGGCGGACAGGTCTTGCTGCCGGTGGCCGGCGGACTGGCTCTGACGGCTGACAATCAGGCCGTCAACCTGCCAGCCTATCGAAGCTATCTCGATTACTGGATCTCCGGAGCACCCGATAGCAGAACCGCCCCCTTTGGCTTTGAAAACCAGATCTACCCACGGGCTGAATTTGCATACACGGCAAACTACCGGCAAGTCATTGATGAGTGGGTCACGCGAAAGAGCCAGATTGCCGGTTTCGTGAGCCCTGGCGGCTGGACCTACGACGGCTACTTCAGCGTGCCTAGCTTTGGCTTTCCCGGCGGCATTCCCGACGCTGTACACGAATATGCGATGACCCGCTTAGGCGGGCGCTTCGGCGGCTGGGAGTATGGAGAGAACGACGCTGGCTATTGCTATTCGCCCATGCCCGAAGAGCCGCCTACCCGCTTGGTTGGGCACGATCTGTTGCTAGGGTTTAACCATCGGTGGTCTGAAAAACTGCACAATTACATGGTTGCGATGCAAAACACCACCTGGAGTCCCTACATGGCCGACACGAGCTATTGTCGCAAGTTGGGGGTCCAGACTCCCAATCAGATGTACAACATCAATATGTGGGCCGGCCTGTTGCGAGGGTCCTCAAGGCAGAATGGTGTACTCTGGTGGCCGAATATCGATTCGTGTTGGAACGTCATGGGAACGAGTAAGAATTGGGGACTGCCAGGCGGAAAGGACTGGGGCAACAGCGAGAGCTTGATTCGCCGGGCGACCTATCTGTATTTCATGTACGGAGCGTCCGCCCTGCAACCCTCTAGTCCACACCATATCCCGGCCAGCGCGGCAGGAACAAAATCGGACATTCTGAGCCCGTTTGGTGAACTCGCCATTGAGATCCGCAAGTTTGTCCGGGCCCATCCCTATCCTGCTCTCGGCACACCGCACATTCCGGTGGCCCTAGTCTGGGATTACTATACCGGTTGGCTGCCGCCGCGGACTGGCAGCGGGTTGCCCTATATGGTCTGGGGAAAGTCGTCATACGAAAAAGGCGACCATCAGATCGACATGCTCTTCCGCTCTCTGTTTCCCCATTACGAAGACGCGGCCTACTTTCCTGACGAGCGTGGATTCCTGAGCGAAACGCCATGCGGTGATATCTTCGACGTGTTGCTCTCAAATGTCCCGCGATACGTCCTGAATCAGTATGATGTGGCGCTTGTGATCGGCCAGACGAAAATCGAAAGCCAGTTGCAGACCACCTTGCAGGACTTTATCAACCGGGGCGGGTCGGTAGCAACCACCGCTGCCCAACTGACGAAGGATTCAGCCGCAACGTTTGGCGTGCAACTCACCGGAGGAACTTCCCTGGAAACCACCGTCAATTGGACATCTGGCGGCTCGATCACCGAGAGCAAGTTCAAACTGCACCATCTAAAACTTCTGCCCGGTACCAGTGTGATTGCCAAAACGCCCGACGGACTTCCAGTGGTTGTGAAATATTCAACGGCAGCAGGCGGTGAGTTGCTCGTGTTTGCGGCCGACTACGGCCTTACCGAATGGTCCGGCACGATTGCGAATGCTGGCTGGCAGCAACCGCTTCAATCTCCCTACCAGTTGCTGAATCACGTGCAATCCTACCTTGGTCCGTGGCTGAGAAAATGGAATCTCATCGACGTGGACGGTCCGCCGATCCAGTATCTGACGAACGTCACTCATGATTCCAACCGGATCATTGTCACCCTGTCAAACAATGTTAAAAGCACCTGGAGCGGCTCAGTGAGTCTGAAGGGTTTTAAGATCGCATCGTGCAAAGATCTAATTACGGGCGAATCGTTTGGCTCGGGTGATGCCGTACCAGTGAAGGTTCGCGAGAATGATCTGGTCATCCTCGAGGTGATTTCCACGACTCCGTCAGTGCGGTTCAAGGACGCGGCTCCGACACCACCCCCAACCGCCGCTGAGCTGGTTCTGAAAGGCGACAAGGCGTTTGAAAAGTGGGACAAGTTCACCCCCCAGGGAATGTTGGCAAGGATTCGCCCCCCGGCTCTCAGGCCGGCGCAAGGCAGCGAGCCGTCCGGTGCATTGTTTGTGAACGCCTGGTTGTTCGACGGCGTGGATCCGAAGACCTGGATTCCTTCGATCAAGAAACTGGGGCTTAACGGTGTTGAGATTCGCGCCACGCAGCTTTTCGGTGACAACATGCCGGCGCTCTGGAGCATGCTGGCAAGTCAGGGCCTCCAGATTGGCGCTGTTCATGCCGGAGTTGACATGACCCCATTCAGTTTTGGTTCAATTGCCAGTGACTTGGATTCAGATCGCTTGCCGACGTTGCAATGGCTGGAATTGACGATGGAGCTGATGCGGGACGCTGGAATCAAGCGCTTGGTATTGTATCCGGGCTACAAGGTGTATGGCGACAGCAGCCCGTATAAGAGTGGTCAGACTCTGGCAAGCCTGAATCAGCTTAAGACGAAAGCGCAGAGTTGCGGTATCACCATCATGGTCGAGATTGCTCAAGGACAGGAAACTTACCCTCAAACGGGGAATTTGCAGGGTCTGATCGCAAGCGTGAATTCCCCGTGGGTAAAGGCGGGAATGAACACGGCCAACACCCAGCTCGCGGAAGGAAAATTCTCAACGTCGCTTGCCGGCACCTTGGACTATGTGCACCTCAGCAATTACAAGCCGCTCCCCAATGGCTGGAAGAGAAGCAACTATGCTCCGCTGACCGACGGTGAGTTACCTGTGGCCACCTTGTGCGCTGTACTTGTGGACAGACAGGGCACAGGTAGAGCCACTTGCATCTACATGCTCAATCCAAACAATCCTCTTGGAGCTTTAGGCGACTTTCTAACACTGCAGCCGAAACAGGATCACTCAAAAACGCCCCACTCAACCCAATGAATAGTCCTCAATCCACCTTCCTTATGATCTTCAAATACCCTATTGCTTGCTGCTATCTTCTGGGATTTCTGCTGTTGGCGATGGTCACCGCTCAAGGCCAGAGTGCCAGGAAGACCATTAATATGGACGAGGGCTGGAAGTTTCATCTGGGGCACGCCAAAGACCCGGATAAGAACTTCAAGTATGGTGGCCATGGTGCCGTTGATGCGAAACTCAGCAATGACGGCCTCTTGACGCCCTATGCGGCCGTTCTCACAGCGGGTTTCGACGACCACGAGTGGAGGACATTGCAATTGCCTCATGATTGGGCGGTGGAATTGCCTATCGTCAAGCCAGCGGACGATGAGCTGTTTTACGCCTTTCACGGCTATAAACCGATGGGTCTTCATTATCCGGAGAATAGTGTTGGATGGTATCGGAGGGCGTTTTCCCTACCACCTGAAGATGCCCATAAGAGGCATCTTCTCCAGTTCGACGGTGTTTACCGGGACTGCAAAGTTTTCGTCAACGGGGATTGTGTGGGCGAGAATAAGAGCGGCTACAACGGGTTTGCCTTCGATATTTCCAACTATCTGTACTTCGACAAACCAAATATTGTGGTGGTGAAAGTGGATGCCACGCAATACGAAGGCTGGTGGTATGAGGGAGCGGGAATCTATCGATCCGTTCGCCTCATTCAAACCGGCGAAATCCACGTTCCCGTCAATGGAACCTATGTCCGTTCGGAAATTGAGAACGGAAAAGTCACGATTCACTTGGAGACCACCATTGATAACAAATCGTTTGCAGCGGCGCAATGCGAGATTGAGTCAAAACTGATCAACAGAGAAGGAGCAACAGTGGCTACCTTCAACCCCAGCAAAGTGAATCTGCCAAGAAGCGGCACAATAGAAGTCCCACAACAGATCAAGGTTTCCAGTCCCCACTTATGGTCGCCGGAAGATCCCTATCTGCACACGATTGTATCCATCATCAGGAAGGATGGCCGCGAGCTGGATCGTTATACAACCCGCTTTGGAATACGGGTGATTGAGGCACGGCCAGACGGTCTTTTCATCAACGGCAAGTATGTGAAAGTGAAGGGCTTTTCCAACCATCAGGATCACGTCGGTGTTGGGATTGCCGTGCCTGACGCGATCCACTATCAGCGCATCAAAT
>CAIKDP010000199.1 GCA_903826205.1 Akkermansiaceae bacterium | reverse complement strand
CCGGATTTTCTCACCACCGGCAGCCGCACCCGATTCACCGCGGCGATCTTCCGCACGCCTGCCAGGAAACTTTCGCTTTCGAGGATGGCGCCCGCGTCATCGGTTTTCAATGTGCCCGGTATCGGCTTCCCGTCCTCTTTATCGAATTTTGCTGCGATCGTTAGATGGCTGTTGATCCAAGTCCGGAAAAATCTTGGCGTCACTTGCACCCGTTCGCCGTCCCTCAAAAAACAAACCAGCTCACCATTCACGCGGAAGATCGGCAGCCGTTGCGCCACTTCCCCCAGGCGTGTCGCGGTCACGTTAAGATCCGCGTCGAGTTTTACAGCCAGCCCCTTTTCCCCCTCAATCGGCAGATCCATCAGGGCCGCAATCTGCAGCACTCCTTTCTGCGCGTCGATCGCGGCCGGCTCCACCTGTGCCGGCGCGGGCCCGGCCTCCTCAATTTCATTGCTCATACTTTTTGAAGTGTGGCTGCCACGCCCCACTAACCAAGACGCGGCAGCCTGTTTTTCCAATCACCACAGGAAAAGTGTCATCGCAGCAACCTCTCATTGCGTCGCGCGGCCTCGGTGGATTTGGCAACCCAGTATTCAATGCACGGCCCCTGTGTGCACACCGACTCAATCAGAGCATTCAGTGCCGACCACCTTTCCAAATCGTTATCCGGCGTCTGTTGCATGGCGCGGACCACGGCCACCGCCGCGCGCAGCCCATCGGCGATGCTATAAACTTTCGTTAGGCGGATGAAGGCATGGGGGACTAGTAGCGAGACCTCCTCGCTGTATTCTCCTGCGATCGACCTAACTAGATGCTCAGCCGCTCCCGCAGCCTGATCAATAAGGGTGGAAGCGACGTCAAGCCACTCCTTGAGACACGCCTGCCCTGCCTGCCGACACTCATCAAAACCATCCACAGTGCCCGTGACCGGATGCCACATCTTACAGCGATCATACGCCCGCCGGAATTGCAGGGCAGGGCTATCCGCCGTCAATGGCCATGGCTTGAGGCCGCCTTTCACTGAAGATCTCCTTCCGCGTAGGCTACCAGCACCCCATCGATCTCTTGCGCCATGGACGCAAGTTGGGCTTCGATTTCCGCCGTGATTTTGCGGGTGCGCTCGAGGAACTCTAACAGCACAGGACCCAGCCGGTTCAAGCCGGCGATTTGGCAATCCACCGCGGCGACCTTCTCATCCGGCAGTACCGCAAGATCGCGTTTCTCCTTGAGTTCCCTCAGCGCGCCCGCGATCCGACTCGCCGGGCTTGTGGCTGCCGCTTCGCGCAGCGCCTTGCCGGCGAGCATGGCCGCTTCATTCGCCTCGTTGATCCGCGTGTTAAGGCACCCGGTTCTCTGCACCACGGCCAGCACCGCGGCACGGGCCTCATCGCGAGCTTGCACTAGGTCGACCACGGCCGCTTCCAGCAACTGCTGCTTGCCACCCAGCGCGGCGAGTTGCAGCGATGCCGCGTCGATCTGGCCGCACGAACGCACGCTCAGCAACTTGTCGCGCTCCGCCTTTACCGTCTCCACCTGCTGCCTGCCGGCGGCAAGATCGGCGACGGCTTTCTGATAGGCACGGCGGGAGATACGGAAATCCTCGGTCATCTGCGCCTCATGGGCCGCGAGGGCTTGTGCGGAGGGTGTGGAACCGGGATCCGCGATGATGGTAAGCTCTGCGGCTTTGAACGGACCCGGGAGGCCATCCAGCCAGATTTCTCCGGCTTGGCTGCCGCGGACGGTGTAATGCGTGCCATTCAGATGTCTGACATGCTGGCCCGGTACGAATCCAGCCTCGGGTGTGATCGGCTCAGGGCCGGCAGGCGTGGCGGGGGCTTCGGTAATCATTTCGGATGCTGGTTGTTTGCTCATGGTTTGGTTTGGGTGTTGAATGTTGGATGGGTTGAATCACTCGCCGATGGCGCGCACGCGAAGCGACTTCGCCACCGCGGCCCTGCACTCCGATTCAAGGTATTTGCGGGACCGGCCGAATTTGTAACTCGGCAACAATCTGGAAACCGTCATGCGATAAACGGTGGCAGGGCTTACCCCTAGGATTTCACCCAGGAGGCAACCGGCGATAAAGGGCTCTGAAGTCTCAGCGGCGGCCGTGGCTTGCGCGGGTTTGATTGCTTGTGATGGTGTGTGCTTTTTCATGATCTATACCGAGGGCAGAATGTCAAAAACGCGACAGCGGGAATCCGCTAAAAAGTGAATCCATGGGGTGCCCTGTGAACGTGGCGAACGTCAAAACCCGCGATTGGCCCCGGGCAAAAAAATTGTTAGTTTGGCGTTTTCCGCCGGGGGGAAAATAAGGTTTCCTTGTACCTACGGGTTTTTTTCAGCCAAAAAAAATTCCCCGCCAGGATATCCGGCGGGGAATCTACGGTGATGAAGGAAAATTAACGAATAATGGCTCTCAGCCTATCCAATTCCACTGCAAAACCTTCGTATTCGGGATTCAGGCACATCACCGCCCATGCCCTCAATGCCGCCGCCACGCCAGCCACGCCGATCTTGTTTTCTATTTTTTCAGCGTCCACTCCCAGCTCCTCAAGCATCCTCTCCATACCGGGGAATGTCCCTTGCTTGATCGCCAAAAGAAGTAGCCTACCTGCCTTTCTATTCAGATCCTTACCCTTCCACCCCTTGGGGGGGTGGTTCAGCCCCTGAAAAATATCCTGTATCACTGCCTTTATCTCCGCCGCCTGCTCCCGCCTCGCCGCCGCCGTGATCCGTTGATGTTCCAGCCCCTGATCATGCCGGCCTTTGCCTTGCAGCGGGAAAATACAGAGCTCCGGCGCCTCCTCGCCCGCCGCCTTTTCCAGATCCACCAGCGCCTGCTTGAGCACCACCCGCATCTGCTTTCCATCCTCATCTGGTGCAAAGTCGCATGACACATTATGCTTGTCCGCCAGATCCTCCCATGTCCACGCCGGCACCCTGTCACGCGCATGAACCGCCAGTTGATACTCGGGAATCTCCTCTCCGATATTCACATAATCACCCCCCGCATCCAAAAACTCCCGCCACCCGAAAACCTTCTGGTTGGGATACTTCCTCACCAGTTTCTTTTTTGTCCCCTCCCATTCCTTACCTAACTTCTGAGGCCTCAGGTAATCATTATTAACCAGCCTCAGCGCATCCTCGCGCGCCAGTGGCTGCTTCTGGTAGGTTGGATGAACGATTTTATTCAATGCTTCCTCTCGGTCCCTCAACTCCTCTATATTTCCCAGAGCTTCCCCAACTTTTCGGGATATTTCCCCGCCGCGCAGTGCGTCCTGAGTCTTTGGATCCAGCTTGGTAAGATTGATCGACTCATAGATGGCCGTTTTCTTCCGCCCCATGCGGGACTCCATCTCCTCCACTGTCCACCCCTCGCGTAGCATCGCCGCGAATGCTTCCGCCTCTTCGATCATATCCAGATCTTGGCGTTCAATGTTTTCCATGAGGGCCACCTCCAGCGCCTCCTTGTCATCCAAGGTCACCACCCTAACCTCCAAGTAATCCAGTCCCGCCGCCTCGCTTGCCCTCCATCTTCTTTCTCCCATGATAATCTCATGGGTCACCTCACCCTGCGGCTGCGCCAACGGCCTCACCAGCACCGCCTGCATCTGCCCCACCGCTTTCAGACTGGCGACAAGCTGATTCAGACTCTCCGCCGGGAAATGCTTGCGCGGTTGCTTGTCCCACGGCTTCATGAATGCTCTCGGCATTAGTTTGATCTTGTCCCCGGCGCGCTGTGTTGCTGGTTTCTTCATGGTGTCGTCTTCGTTAGATTGTGGTGGGTGATTACGCGCCGGCCTCTCATCTAGTTCCATGATATCTTGTTTCCTGATGGCGTACTCTTCCGCGTCGCGCTGGTTGTGCCTACGCGCCTTCATCTCCTTCAGTTCATTCATGCGGGCGATCATTTCCGCAGATTTCTTTGTTGCTGGTTTCTTCATGGCGTTGTCTTCGTTAGATTGTGGTGGGTGATTAGGCCCCGCCGGGCAGCCAGCCAGGCGGGGCGATGTTGGGTGATAGGTCTATGGCTTTTCTTCTGCGGGTGCGGCCGCCCGGCTCCGCCGCCGCTTGATTCCCCGCTTGATCGGCCGCCGCATCAAGTAAAGGCAATTCGGCGGCCTTACATTAGAAGCGGGTGGGCTTTGTTTGTCTTCACTCATGGCTTATCGGTATGGGTTATTTGTCTCCATGCCGAAGTTGATCAAGTTTGCCAGCGTCTGCCGATCACTGAGCAACTCCTCAGTCTTCACTGAAAAAGCCAAGCGCACCACAGCTTTTCCGCTCACGCCCAACCGATCCGCCAGATCGCACACGCGCTGCCATGACTCCTCACGGATGGCAAAGACCACCGGCCGCGTGTAGCCACAGCGGCCCTTGATGAAATCGAATGCGTGCAGCCGTTTTGCCAGATCGGCACCGGCTCCGGCCGTCTCGATACTGGCGGCGAGCTCTCCGGCAAAATCGGCCACAAAATCACCGATGAGGATTTCCAACTTTTTCGGATCTTCATGCTGCAAAAGCTCATGGTGGCAATGATCGTGTTCGACCATCACCCCCAGGCGGAGCCATGGGACCGAAAAGCGCCCGAGGACTCGGGCCTTGCCGGGTGCCGTGGGCATGTTGGCGGCGTGTGTCTTGCTCGGGCGGGCGGCCACCGTGGCGGCCGTTGTCGTGTTGTTTGTTTTTCTCATTTTGTGTTAGAAAAAGAGAGGGCCTCCCCAGCAGCGTTTGCGCGCTTTCAACGCTCAGCATCACCTGGTGCGTCTAGCCGGGAAGGCCCTCTCTGATCTCTTTTTAGTTTCCGCACCCAAGATGATGGCCCCGGGTTTTGAGAATGCGGGCGGGGCCGCAAAACCCCGCAACGCCAACATGCAAAATTTTCTTACCCAGTCAACTTAAATCTTCAAAGTGTCGAAATTGGCCCCGGGCCATTGGCCTCACACGATGGCCTTGGCGGGGGTGATCTTGGCGGCGATCTTCGCGGTGGAATCCGCCACTTTTCGGAGAAATCCGTTGCTTTCCTTTTGTGCGGCGAGCATCGGCATCATGGTGAGCCCCATGCCTCCGCCACCGATGCGCCCCAGGGCAGTGGTGAGCACCTGTGGCGAGGAAAAAGCGCCAGTTCCCGCGGTCGGCTCTGTCAGGTCTGCGAGCTGTCGTTTCAAAGTCAGATAGGAAGCCGTGCGCTCGGCAATATCGGCAGCCGCGGTGGAGTCCGAACCATAGGCGTCGATCGCGGCCTGCTCACCCATCGGGCCTTCAGCTTCCAGATTTTTCATTTTCCGCAGAATGTTGTCGCGCGGCGACAGCGTGGCAGCGGCGGCGGCCTCCCGGGCCTCGGCAAAGCGTTTCGCGTTCACCGCGGCGGTATGGATCGCGGCGCGCTCCGCAGCCTTTGCGGCGGCCTCCTGCTCCCTAACTAACTTTTCTTTTTCCGCCTCTAATTTTTGATAGGCCTTGATTCGATCGGCTTCCGCGCGAATAGCATCATTGGCCTGTTGCTGTTTAGTTAGATTGCCCCAGAAATCCTTGTTTGAATTATCAAAATCCGCCGCCTGTTGCTTGGCCTTGGCCGCGGCCTCTGCCTTTTTTTCCTCAATTCTTTGTTCCTCGGTCTTGCCGTCCTTCCCCTCAAGGCCCGGCGTTTTCATGCCCTTCCATTTCTTCGCACTCTCCATGACTGCGGATCCGGCGCTCATTCCCGCCGCCCACTCGTCAACATACTTTGACGCGAAGGGCAGGACAAACTCCGACGCATTGTTTTTGAAGCGACCCCATGCATCGTAAAAGTTTTCTGTGGCGTTTCTGGCGCCTCCCATCGTCTTTTCCAGCTTTTGGGCCTCCGCCGTGAGCTTCTCAATAAAGTCTATGGGCGCCAGGTTCCTTTTTTGTAAAACCTCTGTGTCGGCAGTTCCAAACGCGGATTTCATCAGCGCGCGGATCTGTGGCAGGCGCTCGGCGAGCTGGTTGATTTCCTCCGCACTCACCTTGCCCTTGCTCGCAATCTGGGTGAGGGCGAGTATCACGCCGTCGAGTTCCTCCTTGCCACCTCCCACCGTCGCCAGGGCATTGCCAAACGCCCGCAGCGCGGCCTCCGAGGTTTTGGCCGATAGCCCGGCGGAGCGTAGGCGGATGTCCCCGCGCACCGCTTCCTCAAATCCAAGGCCGGGCAGCTTGGCCACATCGCGCAACAGCACCAGACGCTCGGTAGTCGCCTCCGCCGTGCCTTCCAATGTCTTGAGTCCGCGCACCAGCGAATCATAAGGCGCGTACGAATCCAGCACGGCCAGCGACCCCACCAGGGGAGCCGCAGCCGCAGAGATCACAGCCCCGGCTCCAGCCATGCCAGCCGTAATCCCCCCCATGCCTCCCATGCCTCCCAGATTAGCCATGCGCGCCTTGGAAGACAAACCCGCGCTGCTACTCTGCCCAAACGTCATCAGCTTCCCCGTGAGCGATCCACCGGGAACAAGATTGCCGATTCCGGCGAAGGCTTTCTTAATTTCAGCCGCGGCCCCGTGCCCTTCCTTGCCGATCTGCCGGAAATCCTTGCCGGCGGCCTGTGCGGCGCGGCCGGTGGAATCCATCGATGTCTTGATGCTGCGCTCCATGCCGCCCACCTCTCCCTTGATTTTTTGCACCGCCGCAATGAATGGTGCCAGATCTCCGCCGATGGGAATTTGAATGCCTGTGCTCATAGTATTCTTGTAATGTTAGAGAATTTGCCGGAGCCCCCCGCTCGGGAGCTCCGGCCTCCAATGCCCCACACTCATGAGGTCATGGAAAGTCGTTGTTGCTTGTTGAAGGCGGCGGCAGCGCGGGACTTGCCGAACAAAGGTGCATCTGGCGCTTTGCTCTGCACCAGCGGCGGCGGTGCCGCCCCCATCTGCGCATTCAGCGCAGCCGCCACGCGCTCACGGCCATGCAGATGCCCGTGCGGCGTAACCGGCACGGCCGGCGGCTCAGGCGTCTCACAGCCAATCGCGCGGGCCATGAATGCCCCGGTGCGCGCGAAGCTGCCAGACAGCCAATGAAACGGTTTCTTGCCTCCGGCGGGTGTCTGCGCCACCGGGACCGATCCGGCCGGTGCCTTAGCGGCCGCATCCGACGCGGCGGCGGTGATCGCGCATGCCGCCTTCACAATTTCTGCCAGCTTCGCTTGCCGGGCCGGCGTGGAAGTCTGTGCTGGAGTGGTGGCATTCACGGCCGGAGCCGGTGCAGCCACCTTGGCAGCCGGAGCCGGTGCAGCCACCTTGGCGGCCGGAGCCGGTGCGGTGATCTTGGCGGCCGGAGCCGGTGCAGTGATCTTGGCGGCCGGAGCCGGTGCAGTGATCTTGGCGGCCGGAGCCGGTGCAGCGTACTTATGACGCGAACGGCGGGTAGCCATGAACTGGGGGAAACTAGCGCGGGTGATAAAGGCGGCGGCGGATTGTGGTATTGCTTGCATGACTTGTTAGTAATTGGAGATT
>CAIKDP010000198.1 GCA_903826205.1 Akkermansiaceae bacterium | reverse complement strand
GGCCATCAAATACCAGATCGGACGTTGCTTGATCAATTGCAGGACTATCAGACATACGCACAGGCCAATCAGAAGCGGTTTCAGGTGTTGCCGCCATTTCCACAAGGTCACCGCCGCCAGCCCTAGGAGCGCCGTCCCAATCGGTCCGCTCGAGGCCGTGGCATAAACCACGATGAAACTGGCTGCCAACCCGGCCATGGCGATGCGGCGCCGAGTCCGCCAGAGAGGAATGAGCAGGGGGATCGCGACCGCCCCAACGGTTCCCGTGAGAATGGGCGTACCGAAGGGGCCTTGTGCGCGAATCTTGCCATCCCGGACCATCGACTCGCTATTCACCGCTCCGATCCTCGCATAGGGATTGATGCCAGACTCCTTTTCAATCAGCAGAACAATTGCGAACGATATTATGACGATCGCCAGACTCCGGCTGAACCATTGCAATGCGTCCGCCTCCGCCAGATACGCACGCATATAAAGATAGGTGCCAATCACATCCAACACCAGACGGAGTCTTGCGGTGAGGGGATTACCCAGTTGCCACTGGTGTCCCAGCGTACTGCACAGCGCGATGATCGCGAAGATTCCCACCAGGAGGTCCAAGCGGTTTCGCGCAGACCATGACAGCCACCCGTTGGGCGCGGCGCGGATCAAGCCGCTCAGGATCACGACCCTACAGACCGTCAAGCCACCTAGAAATGGCGCATATGGGGTGTGACACGCGGCAACCAGCAGCGGCAAAAACGCCCAGCGGCGAGATAGCGACATTTGCAGCACAACCAGAAGAAGACAGATGATCAGGAGGAGTGGGTTCACAGGCGGCTTTCCTTATTGCTGACCCCATGAGATTCTCCCTTGAGTCTCTGCCAGAGCCATTGCTCACACACTCTGCGAGTGCCCCCATCCCGGCGCACATCTTACCGTGAGCTCCATACTCCGCCCAGTGGCAACGCTTAGGGCTTCACATGCACCCCCGTTGGCGAACTCGGAGGTTGCCCAGAGACCCGCGCAAAGTTGTCTTGTCCGCACCAGCCATCGACGCCACTGTCATAATTGACCTGCCACCACGTGATGTTGTTCACATCCGGTCCGGTTGGTCCCGCGACAATCGTGCCGGTGGCGTTCACGGCTTGTACGCCGAGAAGGGTTCCCGCCAGCAGCGCCGCATTGCGGATATTGGTATTGGCCGTGACTTGGATCCGGTCTCCCACCGCGAATGTCACCTGGGGCGGCGGGGGCTCGACACCTCCACCGGATCCGGGGACCGCATCCTTATAGGTATTGAAATACTGCCGGTAAAATAGCGGAGTTAGATTTTCAAACTCACCCCCATATTCGGCGCTCTGCTCATAATTCAAATGGCGTTCTGCGTAGGAGAAAAGAGGCTCCCAATTCACGGTGCTGCGCAGCCCCATCACCCTGGCAGTCATCGTTGGACCAACGAAAGTGCAGGCGCAGACATCGCGATACTGTGCATTCCACCAGTTGTTGTCCAACTCGGGATTACCGGTGTGACCAATGCCCCACTCAGGCATTCCGATGTTTGCAGCGGTGTATTGGAAAACGGGATCGCCATTGGTGCCGGCCAATCGTTGCAGCGTATTGCTCCATACCCCATGGACCCGGTTCACATCCGCCTGAGACACGAAGAAGGTACTTTGTATTTCTGAGAAATGGTTGCCGGCTCCTGTAATCACATTCTTAAGCCTGACGTCGTTAAGCACGCCGGCTGCAATAATGAGAGGAGACAACCTTCCGATGTTGTGACCGCCGGTATTATACCAACTGCCTCCTTGGGTGATAAACCCATAATTATCAATGCCAACCTGAACAACTCCGATCAACAAGGCTCGTTTCTCAGCATTGCTGTAATCCAGGTTGAGCAGGAGCGCGGCATACCCGGTGCGGAAGGCAATTTCCCTGCCGTAACCATTTTTTGCCATGTACGAGGGCCGGAGGTATCCACCAGTCCACAAGCTATCAATTTCAAACCATGGGTAACTGAACCATGACACATAGTCGGCGATGGCGGGAGCCGCCGTGAGAGGCGCCCGTGGGAGCGTGCGCAGTTTAGTGTAGTCGAGCTGGGACTCGTTCCACAAGCTGGCCCGACTCCCAGTACCAACGGCAGGTGGGCGGAAACTGTTGGTGGCAGGCGCATTCTGCACAACCGTGAGGATGGCATACATCTGGATGGTGTCCCACTGCGTTGATGCGTCGGCAGTGATGCTCGAGACGACGGAGCTATTCACAGCAACAGTCAGCGGCAGGTTCTTTCCGACATTAAGGGCCGATACGTAAGGGTTATATGCCTGATTGAAATCCGCATCGAACCCCTGAGTATTACCAGGCTGCGGATTGACCATCGTGCCGTTCCTGCCTTCGATGGGAACCGGCGTAATTGCAGTGATGGTAACCGGTCCAACGACCCATGGGTCGCCATTAACATACTGGCCGACCGGGTAGTCTCGGTCAAAGGTCCAAGTGATCCCGTTCTTGGCAGCAAACGTTGCGGCACAGGCCGGCAATCCGAATCCCAATATTGCCAACGTCATCATCAAGTGACGGAAGTATGAGAGTAGAGTTTTCATAATTTATTGTTTTGTCAATTAACGTATATCTTTCGGTCTGTAAATCAATCGATATTTAGCGCCCCCCTTTCCATGACGGGTGCTTTGCGTTTTGAAAAGCGCATCCCTCCCCCGAGGCAGACGCAAAGTTGTTCATCTGAAGCCCCCCTCTCAAGTGCCAATCAACCCGCAACTTGCGCCTTGCCTTGCGCCACATCCGTCGCCGACCGCAAGCTGTCTGAGCCACAATACAGGTCCCTCGCCCAG
The DNA here is from genome assembly GCA_903826205.1 of Akkermansiaceae bacterium. GTDB lineage: Bacteria > Verrucomicrobiota > Verrucomicrobiia > Verrucomicrobiales > Akkermansiaceae > Luteolibacter. Next base: position 12,211 of record CAIKDP010000198.1, on the reverse strand, counting down.
GTTTCCAAGCCCAAGCACCATCGCAGGACCGTCCACCACTTCGAAATGGATCCCCATATCGCCAGGCGGATTTCCTCCGTGGCGGGTAACCAACGCACGACCAAGACAAGCATTCGCAGTCCCGCGGAAATCCCCATGAGAATTCGATACATTGAGGACTGCAGGCGACCGCAGTTACAGCGCAAATAGACGTGAATGGCCTCGCGAATCATCACCACCGAAAAATTGCTGAGTTGGGTGTGTGTGCAGCCACCGCCGTGGTGGAGGACTAGCGCCTGTGGCGCATGATAAATCTTGAGCCCGGACCGGCGAACCTTAAAGCATAAATCCATGTCCTCGGCATACATAAAATACCGGGGATCGAAGCCCCCAAGCCTCCGGAAAGTCGCCGCGTGGAGCATCATGCAAGCACCAGAGACGCCCTCCACTTCAAGCACCTTGGCACTTGGCTCTCTCGCATGCTGACGCCACCATCGCCGCCTGACCCATTCAGAGTCGACGACCACGTTCCAGACGGTTGGCAGGCGATGTACGCTGGTGAGTTGCAGGCTGCCATCGGAATTGAGCAAGCGCGCGCCGATCAGGCCGGCATTGGGGAGTTGTTGCAGCGATTCCATGAGCACTTGAACCGCGCCGGGCCGCAACTCCGTATCAGGATTTAGCAGCAGCAAGGCCTCACCAGTCACTTTGCCAAAGCCCAAGTTGTTTGAGCCGCCAAAGCCGATGTTTTCTGGGCTTTGGATAAACTCCACCTCGGGATATTCCAGGGCAAGCATTTCAGCGCAGCCGTCATAGGATCCGCCATCCACCACGATGATTTGCGGTGTTCCGTCAGTGCAGGTCGCCCGGATGGACATCAGGCACTTCCGCAGGTAATCCTTGGAGTTCCAATTGACGATGAGAATCGAGAGCTTCATGGAGTTAGGGATAGTTTGAATTAACCTTCGGGAGCGACTTGGCCACGGGACCCGCTAGCGACCGGAGTTTGAAGCAGGCGGGGCTGGAACACAGCAATGTTGCTTCCCATGAACACAAAGGCACCTCCTATGTTAAATGACTTTCGCCAACCAGCGGTTGCCACGCATCAAAGCAACGAGGATCAAGGACAGCACGACTGTAACTGCAAACAAGGACCACGGGGCACTCCCCGCCATGAGAAGGGTTTTCAACATACTCATGATGAAGGAATGAACCAGATAGACTCCCATGCAGAGCCCGCCGAGTCGCGTTACAGCCGGCGGCAGGCGCGACGGAATCAGATACCCCGCGCTAACCACCAAAACTGCGACACCATAGGGAATCGCGACCCCGGGATCGCTGTTCCTCAAAGTGATACAGACAATTTCCACCATAATCAGGAAGACCACCATGGCGGACGCACGGGTTCGCCCGGCAGTCTTCAATACACCATGCAACCCCATGCCAATTGGCAGCGCTGGCAAGGCATGCATCCACTGCCCCCATGGCGCGTGGGCCAGCCACGGCTTTGGCACATAATGCATGTCTAACAGCATAGCCAAACCGATGGCAAGATACACAGCGGCTCTTCCGAGCGGATTCCAGTCTGCGGACATCTTCGCAAGGGCAAACACCATGACCGACACCATGAATATAAATGGAAGAAACCATAAGCCAACCCAAGGACCAGTGAGGACATTTGCCACGACACCCTTTGAGTACGGAAACAATTCCTTACCCTTTGCCGAATTTAAAAGACCATAGAATCCGAACCAGAATATCCACGGCGGAATGATGCGGGCGGATTTCTTGCGGATATACTTGGCGAACAGGTCTTTTTCCGCTCCAGCAGCCTGGAAAACCACCGAAATGAGAATAAATACAATCAGGCCAGCGTAGCCGATCTGCTTGAAGGGGCCGTCCTTGATGTGAAACCATACCACTCCGCACACCGCCGCGATCCTGATCCATTCAATGGCATCCAGCTTGCTGGCAAACGACTCACGACGTGATGCATCCCACCCACACGGGCATCCACCGCACTCTTGCTCCTCTCTGATGCATTTCCCGTGGGCAAGGGCGGTCATTGCGATTCGCGGCGATGCTGCGCTCCAAGGATGCATGATGAATTTGCAATGAGGGGATCTTTCGGCGCAGGGGGCCTCACGGGCTCACCGCATTCGCCACAGACCGAAATCAGCCAGGGACCCGGTCGTTGCCTCTCAGGGCGATCAGCGATTTGGTCAGCCCGAACAGCCGTTCCTTCACAATCGATGCTTCAGGAAACAATTCCTTCATCATTTTCGAATTGAGTAGTTTGGCGCTCTCGGCGGTGGCGACCGCAGAATCCACACTCCGCCGCCCCCGCCAATACCCCAGATCAAAGTGCAGGAGCAGCCAAACCCGAGTCGCAAACGGCAGCCAATGGAATAGCGGCGTCACACAATGAGGTTCCATTGGGAACCAGAAGTTGGGTGTTTGGATGAAGTAGCTGCCGGCTACCCGGCGTGCTTCGCCGGCGAACTGTTTCATTCTTCTCCAGTCACCCACGTGCTCGATGACCGAATTGGAAAACGCAATGTCAAACTGCCGGTCCTTGTATCTACCCAGGTCACAGCCATCGGAGTCCTCATAGGTATAACACCCGACTTTGCGCGACTCCTCAACTCCCGGCAGATTCACGATCAAGACGGTCACCTTGCAGCGCTCCAACAATGATTCTGGAATCACCTTCCAGAAAATGCTGGTGCCTCCGATGTCAATGATGCTGACCGAACCTTTATTTCGATGGCATTCCTCAATAAGGTCGACAAGAGGGCCCAGGCGCCTCCTGCGCATAAGGGGTCCGTAATGTTCTACAAATCTCTGAACAAACAGCTTTTTGCGTGTCATTGCGTTTAGATTTGGGATTCTGGTTTCTGGATTGACGGATCATTCGACGGGCGGTGGATTCGTTGATCCTGGGGTGGCAGAAGGCTAGCGTTATTCGGTGATTGAAGGGCGATGCGCTGCGGGTGATACCAATCAGGCAGGTCGCACGATGGCGCACATCCGGTCCCATTGTTCACGCTGAAGGAATTTCACGACGGCTGGAGGAATCACCCGTTGCCGGCGCCTGCAGCCTGCCATGCAATAGCCGATCCACCACGCCAACGCACCAACGACGACTGGAGAATCCTTCAAACGACTGATGCACTTCAGCGCCTCAAACACCGGATGATAGCCAACAGCATGGTCCCGCACCCCCATCTGCCACTTGCGCCGAACCACGCCACCCTCGGAGACGTTGCGCGGCTTGAGATGATCCACCACCAGATCGGTAAACAGGCGGGTCTTATAGCCGGCCATGCGGGCCATCACGCAGGTCATGCCGTCCCACCCACCTTCTGGAATCGGAAGCAACCCGCCGATTTTCTCAAAGCATTCCCGACGGAAGAACTGCACCGCTCCCGGGACATCCATCCGGTTCCTTGGAAAGCGATCTCTCGGCAAGCCGACATCGATAACCACCCCTCCCACCAAACCCAGCTTCGGATCGGCGTCCAACCGCCGGATGAGCTGCTCGAAATAGTCGTTTTGAAAGGTGACATCGGCATCCAACAAGCCTAGTAACGCATAATCCTGACAGTTCAACTGACGGATGCCGGTTTCGGTGTTGTGCACCACGGCGGCGAAACTCCGACCGGCCCGCGGGACAAGTGCGAGGGGCCGCAGCCATGGGTGCTCAGCGGCCGCCCGGAAGATGATAGAGTTGGTTCCGTCAGTGGACCCGTCACTGACAATCACCCACTCGCGCGGGAGAACCGTCTGCTTGAGGACGGATTCGATCGTCCGGCCGATCGTTGCCTCCTCGTCCCGTACCGGCGTGACCAGAACATAGTTAGAGCTCATGAGCGGCGGGGTGGTGGATGAAATCGTGCAAGGCCCGGACCAGTTCCGGCGCGGCAAACGGGGTGATCCTATCCTTCGGCTCAAGCTCTTGCAGTAGATCCAGACGACGATACAACTCGTCCTCGTCAAAAGCGACGTGCACCTTGCCCCCTTCAAGCAGGCACCGGGCTGTGGCCATCTGATGATCATTGCGGGTTTCCCCGAGGTAACCCCGCCTCGGCATCACCAAGATGGGTTTGGAGTTCTGAAGGGCCGAGAGAATGGTACCCATTCCGGCATGACCAACGACTACCTGTGACGCCGCGAGACGCTCGTTGAATTCCGGCGGGTCTAACAGCGTAGCAAATGACACGAATTGCGGTTTCCAACCTCCGGTGCCTATCTGCGCGAAAATGTCATGCCGGTGCTTGTCGTGTGCCCACCGGTCAACCGCCTTGATGAGACGATCAAAAGGAATATCACTGCCAACGGTGACGAAGATCGTGGCGGGTGGAGATATATGGAATTGACCCATGCGCGTAAATCACAGCACGCTTCCAAAAAATAGCGGCCCTTGTGCTGCAGCAAGATGTGGCCACTGAGTGAGCCACAGGTCGGCAATAGCGCCCGCCTTCCGACCGGATAAGGATAGTTCCTGGGCATTGGCCACGCTGTCCACCCAGACCACCCTGGCGCCGAGCCATTTACCGAAACGCAGGGCGAAATAGCCGGGAGCTGCTCCGGTCGTGATCACCACATCGGGACGGATACGTACGAGGAGCCAGAAGATGCCGAGGGCAGAACGCAGCAGGTTGAATTTGTGCCAGCGGTTTGCATCGCGGATCACCCGGAAATCGGCATCTCCAATATCCGCACGGTATCCCTTGCGAACGGTCGCGTAAGTGACGCTACAGCCTTCGAAGGCAGGCCGCAGGCGCAGGAGCTGGATCCAGTGCCCGCCGCCGGACGATATCGCCAGTACTTTGAGAGGGTCTGTCATCGCTCGGGTCTGTCAAGACGCCCCCCGGCTGAACAACACGACGGGGATTGTGATGAGGAGAATTTTCAAATCCAACCACAGCGTCCAATTATCGATGTACTCGTGGTCCATCTCCATCCAGCGGTCAAACGAAACGTTGTTGCGGCCGCTTATCTGCCAGATGCAGGTGACGCCGGGTTTGACGGACAAGCGCTTGCGGAAATGCCAGGCGTAACGCTTGACTTCTTCAGGCAGCGGCGGGCGCGGCCCCACCAAACTCATTTCACCGCTCAGCACGTTGAGCAACTGGGGCAATTCATCAATACTTGTCTTGCGCAGGAACCTTCCAATCCGGGTGGTGCGTGGATCGTTCTCGATCTTGAACGCCGGACCGTCGCGTTCGTTGAGGTGAGCAATGGACTCCCTGCGGGCCTCGGCATCGACCACCATCGAGCGGAACTTGTAGAGCTTGAATTGCCGTTGGTTCATGCCCACCCGGTTCTGCACAAACAACACGGGCCCGGGACTGGTCAGCTTGATGAGTACCGCCACCACCACCAGCAGGGGCAACAACAGGATCAGCGCGACGATGGACAACGTCGCATCTATCAGTCGCTTCACCAGCAACTGCACCAGCATCTGCTCCCGGAACAGGGTCACCACATACTCCTCATCAAATTCCTCCACGTGCAGGTTTTTCAGCAGGGTGCCACCTGCGATGTTGGGCATGAGCCGGACCACGATCCCCAGATCCTTGGCATGCATCACAATCATGGAGATGTCGCTGAATTGCGTGTCCAGGGGCAGACATACCATGATTTCATCCACGTGTTCCCCGGTCAGGATGTGGCGCAGGTTGTCGAGCAGACCGAGCACCTTCCAGTTGCCGAGCTTGCGCCGCTCCCATTCCTCCATGACCTCGGCTGACTCCGCCACAAATCCCACGATTTTGAAACCGAGTTCCGGCCTTTCATCGATCTTGGCGGCGATCTGGCGGGCCCGCTCACTGGCGCCAACCATCAGGAGGTAGCGGAAATTGTATCCCGAGCGTCTGGCACTCAACAACAGCAAGCGGAGGAAGAGCCGGCTCGCCACGCCAATAACGGTCACCACTCCGAAAAAACTCAGGACGCTGTAGATATTGAAGCACTTTACCGCAAACATGGAACTAATGATCATGAGCCAGATCGAGGCCAGCGCGGTGGCCTTCACCAGGCCCCTCAACTGGGTGTTGAGGGCCACCAACCGGTCGGACTTGTAGTGGATGAAGAACTCGAAGATAAGGATCCATCCGACCGCAACGATGGCCATGGGGATCGCATCCTCAAGGCGGAAGATCGCGTCAAGGAGGCGGCCGTCACCCTGCGTCACAAGACTCGGCTGGAGATAGATAATGCCCGCGGCTGTGCCCAACAGGACCATCTGATCGACCAGTTGGAACATGTGAATCAATAACTTGTGGCGCAGCCTGATCATGACTTGGTGATAAAATGTCAATTCTTGCCAATCAGCCAGTCTGGCGCATGCGTCCGGATCTTGTTGAAGACGCATGACACATCGGCCCTGCCTTTGATTAATTCCGAATACCCCCAAATCAGCTTGTCGCGGCTGGTGTTTCCCGCATCCAGCACCAGCAGCACCTTGTCCATCATTCCCGCCATTGTCAGGGTCCGGCTTATTTGATCGATGGCAGGCATGTCAAAGATGATGTAGTCGTATTCGCTGGCCATCAGATTCGGCATGAGCTCGTTCAATTGAACCGGCGAGAAAGTCGTCAACCCGTTCTCATCCCTCCTGGCGGTGGCACTCGCATAGAACAGGTTCTGCGGACTCTCCCTGAACTGGGTTAGCCCCGCCAAGTGCAAGGCGCCGTTGAGCGAATACCGCGGAATTTCGCCAAACAGCGGGTTATCCCCGGGACGCTTGGAACTCAAGTCCACCAACAACACCTTCAGCCCGGGGATTTCTGAAAACGATTTCGCCAGTCCTGCGGCAATTGTTGAGGCACCCGCTCCTTCCGATAATCCGGTCACCGCCACCAGTTTCGGCTTGTGGGTCACGTTGTTGACTTCAAAGTTGAATACGATGCGGTCACGGATGGTCTCTGAATACGGCAGGATGAAATGGTTTGTCCTTCGCGAAGCGGTTGCCAGCCCCTCATCGGTGGCATCGGCATGCGGGACAGTGAGCTCCTCGCCCGTGCCAAGGCGTAGCGGTTGCTGAAGCCTGTCTAACATAAACCCTCCCCGCGCCTTCTTGCGGATATAGGGAATGGTCAACAGCAAGGGCAGTTGGAGACGCGCCTGAATCTCGATCGGCCGACCGACCTTGCGCACCAACACGAGTTCAATGAGGAAGGCCAGGCCGATTCCGAGACCGAGGCCGCCGCCCGCCAGGCCGAGGATGATCTTCCTGGTCATTTCATCGAAGGTCTTCACCGGAACTGACGGGTGTTGGACCAAAGTGATGTTAGGCATCCGGGCAGGATCGAGAGCCTGATTGACTTTGGCTCGTTTCAGGTTGGCCGCGAGCGAGCGATACTCCGCGTCCTCCATTTGTTTGCGGCGATCCATCTCGTCAATCTCCGCACCAATGGCGTATTGCCTGCCGAATTGGTTGGCGATTTCTTTCAGGTGCGCTTCGAAAACCTCGATTTTGGCGCTAAGAGCCGCGAGTCGAGCCTTCCCGCTAAGCAAATTCCACTTGGAATTCTCACCCTCCGGATTTTTCTCCAGCGCTTCAGTCACTGCGGTCAGATCCGGATATTTCGCCACCAAGGCACGGCGCTTCGCGTCATAGGTTTCGATTTGCTGTGCGTTGAGTGTCAGCAGGCGGTTGCCGGATTTGAATTTGATGCGCAGTTCGAGATCGCGTTTTTGCAGGAAAGCGAGCAACTCCATAACCGCCCGGTATTCAGTTAGAATCTGTGCGGGGGGGGGATCCCCCATGGATTTGGCACCGTTCTTGCCTTTGGAAGGCTTGACCTCGCCCGGACCTCCGTCAACGCCAACCTCATTTCCCGCGCCGGAGTCTCGCCCTTGCGCGCCAAGGCTCGCCTGCAACTCGGCAAAATCGGCTTTGGCCTTGATCAGATCATCCTGAGTCTTGGTCCGCTGGGATACCAGCGCGCTGGTCGCGTCCGCCATAGACAGGATGCCCGAGTCGGTGCGGAGCTTGTTCAATTGTTGGTCGGTATGATTCAAGCGTGCGAGCACTTCCTCGGTTTGTTTCGCCACCACCTCGAAGGCGGCCGCTGAACGGTGGATCTCCAGGTGTTTTTCAAAGTAAAGTTCGACGAGTCTCTGCAATACCGTCTGTGAAAGCTCCCGATCCTTGTTGCCATAAGTGACGTAGAGCACGTTGCTGCTTTGGCCGGGCATCACCTCAAGGCCTTTCAGAATGGTGCTTGCTGCTTTCGACAAAGCCTCCTTGTCCTGGTGTTCGGAAGCGGGCAGCAGGCGCTCGATCCCCACAGCCCCGGCAACTTGCTGTGCAAGGTCCAGGCTATTGAAAATTTCAATCTCGGTATTGATCACGGAATCTCCCGCTTTGCCCCCGCCACCCGGGCTTTTCATGTCTTCGTACAGGTCCACTGTGCCGGTTTCCCTCACATAACGGACTAACAACTTTGCCTTCGACCGATAGATCGGCTCCTGCATGATAAACACCGTGGCCGCGGCGGCTAATCCCAGAAATGCAAACATCAGGATTTTCCATTTGTGTTTGAACAGCACGAACAACACATCCTGCACACCAAAGCCGCCCTTGGAATCGTTGGCCTGGGACTTTTGCATGGCTCTGGGCACAGTGTTGTTGGTTAGAGTGAGACGGACCATTCGGCCGGAGCGGGATCATTCGGCAGTTCACACGGTGAGGCCCATGCCACACGCCATGCGTACCGCAGCGATGACATGGGCGGAATGGCGTGGAGTCATTTCCGGAAACATCGGGAGGGAAACAAACTCCTCGGCGCATTGTTCCGCCACCGGGAAATCCCCGCGCCTGTAGCCCAGGGTACGGTAGGCGGGCTGGAGATGAATCGGTGTCGGATAATGCACACCGCAACCGATACCTTTTGCCTCGAGCTCCGATATCACTCGTCGTCTGTCAGTCACTCTCACCGCATAAATGTGGAAAACATGCCGCCTGCCATCACCCACATACGGCGCGATCAAGTCCGGCAAACCCGCAAACCCGCGGTCATAACGTCGTGCGCATTGGCGGCGCTGGTGGTTCCGCACATCGAGATAGCGCAGCTTGATGCCTAGAACCGCGGCTTGGATGCCATCCATGCGACTGTTCCAGCCGATCATGGCATGCCGGTTTTTGCCGGATTGGCCGTGATTTCTGAGCATGCGGAGGGTGCGCGCCAACGCCTCATCGGTGGTGACGACCGCCCCCCCCTCCCCTAGCGCACCGAGGTTTTTACCGGGATAGAAACTGAAACAACCGGCATCGCCGAGGGAACCGACGCGCCGGCCTTTGTAGCGTGCGCCATGGGCCTGGGCGGCGTCTTCGATGACGCGCAGGCCGCGTTTGCGACTGATTTCAAGGATCGGATCCATGTCGGCAGATTGACCGAATAGGTGCACCGGGATAATGGCTTTGGTGCGCGATGTCAGCCCTTGCTCGAGCGCCGTTGGATCCATCGTGTAAGTGCGCTGGTCAATGTCCACAAACACCGGCTTGGCTCCCGTGAAATGAATAGCCTCCACCGTCGCGGGAAAGCCCATGGGCACGGTCACCACCTCGTCACCCGGGCCAATTCCCATGGCAAGCAAGGTCAACCACAGCGCCTCCGTGCCACTGCCCACACCCACCGCGAAACCAACATCGCAATAGGCGGCGAATTCACGCTCGAAGCGCTCGACGAACGGTCCACCGGCAAAGGTCCCCGCATCGATGACATCGCCTATCGCCTGCAACAACTCCTTGCGCAAAGGTGCATGCTGCAATTCCAGATCGATAAATGGCACCCTCATAGCTTGCTCCCGTTTGAATGATCCAGTTGGCGCGCGGGATTTCCAACCACCGTGGTGCCTGGCGCGATATCTCCGGTGACGACGCTGCCGGCACCGATCATGGCGTTGGCGCCGATCGTGATCCCTCCCAGAATGGTGGAACCGGAGCCAATCGATGCGCCCTGCTTCACCAGCGTAGTCAGGCATCTCCAATCGCCTTGCTTGACCACCCTGCCATCCTGCGTCATGGCTCTCGGCCAACGGTCGTTGACAAACATCACACCATGCCCGACAAAAACCCCATCCTCGATCGTCACACCCTCGCAAATGAGAGTATGACTTGAAATCTTACAACGTGCCCCGACTTTCACTCCGTTTTGAATTTCCACGAAGCAGCCAATCCGGGTTTCATCGCCGATCTCGCAGCCATACAGATTTACAAAACCAAACAGCTTGACCCCTCTGCCCAGTATTACGTCAGCCGCAACCCTCAGCCCCTCGGGATTCCATTCGGACACAGGTGTATGAGTCATAGCTAACATGCCTTTGAAAATGGTGCATGAACCAACTCCATGCGCGGTTTTTTAGGCTCCGCGCAGACCACCGCACCTCCCAATGCCTTCAGCGATGCGTCACTCGCCTCGAGAATGCGCACGACCTCAAGCCCCTTGGTCCCACAGGAGATCGGCCGTCGGTGATTCTCGATAGAGTCAATGAAGTGGCCGCACATCTTGAGGAGCGGTTCACATTGCTCTATGCGTGGAATATAACAATCCCCATAATGGTAGGAGCAATAAAACTCGGACAGGCTGTCGTAATGGGGTGGAAAGTCGACCCTGACGTCGTAAACCCGGATTTTCTCCAACGGTTGCAGATCATCATAAACGATCATCCTGCGGGTCCCGACGAAGGTCATTTGCCGGACCTTCCTCGGTTCCAGCCAACTGCTCTGGATGGTGGCGAACCTCTTGTCACGGAATGTCAGGGACAGGTTTGTCACATCCTCGATTTTCGGATTGATGTGCGCGTTTCCCTGACAATTCACCATAATCGGTGATTCTCCCATCATTTGCAGAATGATGGAAAGATCATGGGGAGCCAAATCCCATGCCACGTTAATGTCTTGTTGAAATATTCCCAGATTGAGGCGCTGGCAATTGATGTAGCGAACCTCGCCGAGGTCACCACGCTGGATGATATCCATGATTGTGGCCACGGCTCCCGAATAAAGGTAGGTATGGTCCACCATGAGGATGAGTCCCTGCTGTTTCGCCAGTGCGATGAGCTCCTCGCATTCCTTGCTCGAAGCCGCCATCGGTTTCTCGATAAGCACATGCTTGCCGGCTTGCAAGCTGGCCATCGCCAGGGCGTGGTGGGACTTGAGAGGAGTAGCCACCACCACGGCATCGATTTGCGCGTCGTCGAGCATTTCCCTGAAATCCGCGTAGGCATCGGCATGCGGATAGAGATTCCGCATGTGCTCGAGACGCTCGGCATTGTGATCGCAAACGGCACTCAAGCTGGCACCTGCCAGGGAACTGAAGATCCTAGCGAGATTGGGTCCCCAGTATCCATAGCCAACAAGCCCCAATGTGATGGTTGTTCTCATGACAACGGATGGTGTGTTCTAGGGACGTTTCCATGAACTGTCATGGCATCGAATTCCTCAAACGGCACAAACCGGCGAATCATGCGCTTATGCTGGAATGCCAGACACATCTGGAATACAAGCGCGGCAGGCGTTCGCAGCATGATGTGCAGATCCGTCAGCAGCGTGGCATTGCGCACATAGTGAATGTCCATGGCATTCATCTCGATGAAAGTACACCCGTGCTTGCCATTCACTTGCCAGAGGCCGGTAATGCCTGGCAGCGCATTGAATCGCTCCCGTTGCGGATGAGTGAAGTTTCCATACTCGCAAGGTAGGCAGGGCCGCGGTCCCACGAGGCTCATGTCGCCGCGAAGCACATTCAGCAACTGGGGCAATTCATCCAGACCAGAGGCCCTCAGCAGGCAGCCGCCGGCTATCAATCTAGCATCACAAAGATGGTCCAACTTGATCATCGGCCTGCCCAATTTGACCAGATTTCTGACATGGGCCTCATGCCTGTCAGGGGCGGAATTCACCTTCATGCTGCGAAATTTATAGAGCACAAACGGCTCGCCATGCCGACCGATGCGCTTCTGGCGTAACAGCACAGGCCCCCGGGAGATGAGCTTGATCCAGATCACGACCAACCCCATCAGCAGTAGTGTGAAAGGCAGGATGATCACGACGATGGCAATATCCAGAATACGTTTCCTGGCCCGGATCGTCTCGTCCGCCATGGATGGCATGTGGTTAGCGGATGTCATGGGGCCGGAAGAGTGGGGCAACGCGTGAGACACGTCGCTTCGCGCATATGAATTCAGTTCACTCGTCATTTATCGTCTCTCAATTCAT
>CAIKDP010000197.1 GCA_903826205.1 Akkermansiaceae bacterium | reverse complement strand
TTGCCATCCTTAACTCTCTTTCCTTTGCGATCCGCCACCCATAGATCGCGATCTGGTGTCTCTCACTGCCCCAACTGCCAATTCACCAAGACGCGGATTTCACCTTGACCTGGCGGAATAGTGATGGTACGAGTGATGGTATGCCAACGATGACTCACCGCACCACCTTCGCTCTCGATGGCACCACGGCCAATCGACTTCGGCGTCTATCCTCGCTGTGGCAGGTGTCGCAGGCCGAAGTGGTGCGCCGGTCATTGGAACAGGCAGAGAAACAGGCGGAAGTCCACAAACCGGATCCGGTTGCCATGTTGCGGCGGTTGCATGAAAGCGGCGGCGGATTGGAGTGTGCCAAGGCCGAAGCGTATTTGGCTGAAGTTTACGAAGATCGCAAACACTGGCGCAGCACATGATTTGCCTCGACACCAACTATTTGATCCGCGGCGTGACTGCGGACACCGCGGAGGCCGCCGAACTGGTTGCATGGATCGAGGCGGGAGAAACTCTCATCACCTCCACGCCTGCTTGGTTCGAATTCTTATGTGGACCTGTCACCGATGATCAAGAGGCTGCCATGCGAGCCTTTCTTACAACCATTGTCCCCTTTGCCGAACCCCAAGCCGTAGCGGCGGCCCGACTTTTCAACGCGATCGATCGAAAGCGTTCTCTCCGGGTGGATTCCATGATTGCCGGGACCGCTATCGCCGCCAACGCACGCATTGCCACGCAGAATCGCAGCGATTTCGAAACCTTTGTTCCCCACGGCCTTCAGCTCGTTTGAGCTGGCCTCCATTGGGGTGAGTTTCACGCATGCACCACACTCGCCACCCCCCGAAAACTCTTTTCATCATGGGAAAGAAGAAACAATGATATCTAACATACCAGCCCTCGCAGTTGCCCTGGCTGCCACCTCCCTGCACGCCGCCCTGCCCTTCACGGTTGTCGATACCGGTCAGACGCAGTGTTACGACAACTTCAAGCCGATCGCCCCGCCGCCGCCGGGCCAGCCGTTCTATGGCCAGGATGCCCAGTTCCATGCCCACCCGGCGGGATACACGCTTGCCGCCGACAGTCTAACCGTCCACGACACCGTCACCGGCCTGACCTGGCAACGCAGCCCGGACACCGATGGCAACGGTGTGCTCAACCGCGGCGACAAGCTCACCTTGACCGGTGCCAAGGCGCTTCCGGCCAAGCTCAATGCCGCCAAGTTCGGCGGCTTCGACGACTGGCGGCTGCCCTCGATCAAGGAACTGTATTCGCTCTTCAACGCCGGCGGCACCGATCCGAGCGGACCCGTCGCCACCGACACCTCTGCTCTAACACCCTTCATCGACACCCGATTTTTCAAGTTTGCCTATGGGGACACGCGCACCGGCGAACGCGTCATCGATTCCCAATACGCGTCGGCCACCAAATATGTTGGGAAGGGAGCGCGCGGGTTCGACAAGCTCTTCGGCGTCAATTTCGCCGACGGCCGGATCAAGGGCTACGACCTCCAAATGCCCGGCGGCGGCATCGAGAAAACCTTTTTCGTCCAATGCGTGCGCGGCAACCCCGGTTACGGCAGGAATGATTTCCATGACAACAACGACGGCACCGTCACCGACCGCGCCACCGGCCTGATGTGGTCCAAGGACGACAGCGGCAAAGGCATGAACTGGCAGGATGCATTGGCATGGGTGCTGAAACAGAATAGCGGAAAATTCCGCGGTCACGCCGACTGGCGCCTGCCGAGTGTGAAGGAATTGCAGAGCATCGTGGATTACACGCGTGCGCCGGACACCACCCAATCGCCGGCGATCGATCCGGTCTTCAAATGCACCTCCTTCACTAACGAAGGCGGCAAACCCGACTGGCCGTGCTACTGGTCGGCAACGACCCATGCCGGATTCCAAGGCGGCGCGGCGGCAATGTACGTCGCCTTCGGCCGCGCCGCTGGCTGGATGTCGGCCAGTGCCATGGCCGGCGGTCCACCCGGTCGACGTGGACCGGGCGCTGGCAGACCGCCTGGCGGGCCACCCCTTGGCCCACCGGGTGCAATGCCTTCAGGCGCGGGTGGTGGCGACTATCACTTCACTGACGTGCACGGTGCCGGTTCGCAACGCAGCGATCCGAAGGCGGGGGATCCCGCGCAGTTCCCGCACGGCCGCGGCCCGCAGGGCGATGTCATCCGCTCCACTAACTTTGTCCGCTGCGTCCGCACCGCAACGCCAGCGACTCCTAAAATCTAACATTCATCAGCTTTTGACTCCCAAGGCGCGGAGGACTTCCGGGGCTATCACCATCTTGCAGCCTTCGGCGGCCGGATGGATGCCATCGGGAATATACTTGTTGAACAGGGCCGGATCGTCCTTGAGGATCTTTTCCCAATTCGGGTAATGATCGATGAGCATGAGCCGGTGGTTTCTGGCGATATCGCGGACCATCTGGTTATAGTCCTTGATCTTGGGCCGCTGCTCCAAATTGCCACCGATCGGCGGATTCATCACCATGAGAATGATTTCACAGCGGGAGTTGGCTTTAAGCAGCCGCTTGATCATGTCCTCGTAATAGCCGCGCGCCTGCTGGACCGATGTCTTGTATTGCAGATACGCGTCATTGATCGAAAACTCGATGATCACCGTGTCCGGCTTGTTCGCGATCACGCGCTGGTCAAGATTCTCCGCCCCCCACTTCGACCACATGCCGCTCTTGGCGCTGTTGATGAGTTTGGCCTTGCCCGGATAGCTGCGCTCGAGCGCCACCTGCACCTCGCCCACCCAGGGCGCGCCATCCGTCAGGCTCGTTCCATACGTCACCACGGTCTGTGGCTTGCCTGATTCCAGATTGGCGACCAGAGTGCTCTTGCCTGCCGCCTCACACGCAACTGTGGAAAACAGGAATATTGTTGTTAGAACGGCGCTGATGATGGTTCGATTCATGATTTCGGGTTGTTGTGCCGTCGACGCGGGACTGGGGGATATGCGGGATGCATGGCGGATACGGGCGGCAACAAGGGATCTTTCCACAGACAAATAATCAAAACAATCAAAATACGCGGTTGACCACAGCTTGTGACCGTCGCGGGCCGCGGCCGCCACAATTCGAAAATGACAGGGCATGCGTGGGATTTTCCGCCTTGCATTTCCGCCAATCTCGCTAGGTTGTTGAGTGCAGGTGGTTTGGTTCACCCCGCCACCGCTCCCGTCCACCCGATGCAACGCCCCCCGATAGCCCTCGTATTTCTCGTCGCCCTGCCGGTGACCCTCATCGCTTTCCTGTTTGTCAGCAATTCCCGTGCGGCGACCGAAACGCCGGATTACAAGGTCGTGCGGGCCGACGGGAAGTTTGAAATCCGCGATTACCCGGCGCTCACCGTGGCCACCACGCCGCTGGGCGGCGCTGACATGAATGGCAGCTTCATGAAGTTGTTCCGCTTCATCAGCGGCGGCAATGACGGCGCGCAGAAGATCGCGATGACCGCGCCGGTGTTGATTGACACCACCAAGAACCCGCGAACGATGAGTTTTATCATGCCGAAAAAAGCGGTCGAGAAGGGCGTGCCGAAGCCGGTCGGTGACGGCGTGGTCCTGGGTGAAATCGGCGCCGCGCGCATGGCGGTGTGGCGCTTCGGTGGCGGTCGCACGACGGCCAATGAGCAAGCCGCCATCACGCAACTCATGGCTTGGCTCGCCGAACAAAAGCTCGTCGCAAAAGGTGAGCCGTTCTTTGCCTACTATGATCCACCGTGGACGCCTCTGTTCATGCGCCGCAATGAAGTCTTGATCCGCATCGACAAGAGCCAGGGTTGAACAGGTGGCCCTGCAGCAATCGTGGGGCTTGGTTCGTGCCGCATACTAAGCGCACAAGACGGCAATCCCCCGCGCAACGGCCAACGTCCGCCCCCGCGCGAGGACACACAGGCACCCGAGGCCGACAGCCAGTCCGCGGCACAAGGCCAACCGAATCCGCAGGGCCCGCAAAGAGAGCGCGCGGGCGGACCGCTAGGGCAAGGGAAGGAGTCGCGTGGTCAGGGCCAATATTCCATCGAGCAGGCGGTTTCAGACCGGGCCTAGCGGACCACCATCGCCTTCGATGCCTCTATTCGCGGGCCATCCCCATGCCCGAGGTCCCCAACACCGACTTCTTGTTCGCAGCCACCACCATCAGCTCGCGCTGATCATGGGCTTTCGCTTGGTGTTATCCTGCCAATGATGATGGACATTCCTGTCCACCATTGCCAGATTTGTGAGGGACAGGAATGTCCCTCCTCCTTATTTTAATTCACACCGAAAAGAACGGAAGCCACCCATGAAAATCCAACTATCCTACGCCTGCCTCGCCATGATAAACACCGCCCTCGCACTGGACTTCACCGCGCCGGTCGAAAAGCTCGGCGGCGATTTCAAATTCACCGAAGGGCCGCTGTGGGTCGCCGCCCAAAACCAACTCCTCTTCAGCGACATCCCCGCCAACCGGATTGTGAGTTTCAAGGACGGCAAGTTTGTCACCTTCCGTACTCCCAGCAACAACTCCAACGGCCTGACCCTCGACAAACAAGGCCGCCTCATCGCCTGTGAGCACGGCACGCGCCGCGTCACCCGCACCGAGACCGACGGCACCCTCACCGTGCTCGCCGAGCGTTACGACAACAAGCGCCTCAACAGCCCGAATGACTGTGTTGTTAGAAATGACGGTGCGACCTATTTCACCGACCCGCCCTACGGTGTGAAACCCGAAGAGCGGGAATTGGATTTCCAAGGGGTCTATCGGATTTCCCCCGATGGCAAGTCGCTGACCTTGCTCGCCAAGGATTTCATCAAGCCCAACGGACTGGCGTTCGCGCCTGACGAAAAGATCCTCTATGTCAACGACACCGAGGGCGGTCACATCCGCGCCTTTGATGTCGCCGCCGACGGCTCGCTCGCCAACGGCCGCGTCTTCGCCAAGGTGCCCGGTCCCGACGGCATGAAAGTGGATTCCGCGGGCAACGTGTATTGCACCAGCGGGCCGGGCGTGATGGTGTTCGATGCCACCGGCAAACATCTCGGTACCTTCAGCATGGCCGAACAGCCCGCCAACTGCGCCTTCGGCGACAACGATTGGAAAGCGCTCTACATGACCTGCCGCACCGGCCTCTATCGCGTCCGCCTCGCCGTCCCCGGCGTCAAGGTGCCGTGATGGCATGCGCATGGCGTATTTCCTTGCGTCCTCGCCGCGCTGCACGCCGACGCGGGCCGCATTGTTCACCGGCTATAATCCACTAATGCAAAACATTTAGCAGGATAATCTCGCGCTGAAAGATGGATCGCGACAAATTCTGTGACGATCGTCAGCGAATTTGTCGCGTTCGCCGTGCGCGCCTCATTTCGAAGCCGCCTCAGCACCAGGCCTGAGCTGTTAGGACATCCTGATGTCCGATCGGACATCAGGATGACCCTCTGTTGTGAGGGAGGATTCCTGTCATGTGACCCGGGTCCATAACCCGGGTCACATGACAAACTCAGCACCCATGTTTAGGAAAAGCGCAAAAATCATTGTGCTTCGTTGAATAGAGGCGGCATAAGCCAATCGCCCTGCGCCGCGGGGGGCGTTTTTTTAGTTTCCCACCTGCTGGATATTGTGCTTGCATGGGTTCATGACATTCGCAAGCAAGATCACCTTGTCGCGGTTGCTGCTGGTGCCGGTGTTTGCCGTGCTGGCGATTTACTATGGTCATAGTGTGAATGAGAAGGCGCCGCTCGAATGGCTGCGCTGGTCGGCGCTGGCGGTGTTTGTGACGGCCGCGGCCAGCGACGGGCTCGATGGCTGGATCGCCCGCCGCTTCAACCAGCGCTCACAGTTTGGCGCGATCATCGATCCCATCGCCGACAAATCCCTGCTGCTCACCGCCATCATCACCCTCACCGCGGTGGATTGGGGTCCGGACAATTGGCATCTGCCGTTGTGGTTCACCGCGCTGGTCATCGTGCGCGATTGCATCATTCTAGGCGGCATCAACGTGCTGCATTTCACCGGCCACAAGGTGCGCATCGCGCCGCAATGGAGCGGCAAGGTTTGCACGGTGGCGCAGATGGTTGCCATCGGCTGGATCATGCTCAAGGTGGTGCCGTTCTCGCCGATCTATCCATGCATCATTGCCGCTGTCTTCACCGTGTGGTCGGCCGTCGACTACGTGCGCGAGGGCTTGCGCATCCTGCATGAAAGCGGCCAGAGCGACGTCTAGCAGAAGTCTGCCCTAGGGCTCCATCACGGTCACCGTGTGATTGATCCGCGGCGCGGTGGCGGGTTCCCGCAGTTCCTGGCCGTCGGCGGTCCTGGCCGTCACGTAATACTCGATGTCCCTACCATGGATTTCATCGGCCGTGAGTCCCGTGGCAAAGGTGGTGCGTGCCACTGGATGCAGCGATTTCTTTGCATACCGGCCCTCACCCAATGGCCGCCAGCACAGGGTGACTTTGCCCGGAGGGTCGCCGGCATTGAGCAGGATCACCTTGAGGGCAAGCCCCTCGCCACTGGTCAGCACACTGCGCAACGTGGGCAGGATCATGCGCACGCTGCCACCGGGGTGTTTTGGCGGCAGCGCGTCAGCGGGCAGGGCCTCGCCTAACAAACCGCTCAGCCGCGCGCCGGGCCGGTCAATGGCCGCGATCCAGAACGGCTCGTTGGCCATGAGATTGATCACCGCCGCGATGCCGCCGTGAGTCGTTGCGGATTCCATGCACAAGCGCGCCAATTCGCCATACTCACGCACCAGTTCCTGATAGATCGGCAACGCCACGGTGGCCGCCACCTGCTTGCGCGTGGCGGGCAGAGTCTCCGCCTCGGCCTGCTTGAATGCCGTTTCCAACCGGCCCAGGGTGCAGCGCACCTTGGCCAACAGGCGATGGTAGCGGAAGGTGTTGAGCCAGTAGTCAAACCGCTCCAGGTTGCCGGCGCCCGTGACGCGCGGCCGGAGCGCCTCCATGGCCGCCACGAAGGCGTAGGGCTTTTTGACGTCGTCCCAGTCTTCCATGAGCGGGCTCAATGCGCCGGCGGGGCAGCCGTCACCGACGCTGACCGGCACCTTGCTATCGATGCCGGCAAAGACCCTGGCAATCTCGGTCGCCGCTTCCGGCCCGAAGTTGGCCAGCGCCATGTCTTGATAGAACGCCCCGACCGGCAACGAACGGCTGGCCGATGAATCGGCCTTGAAGTCATCCTGCCGCACCGGTTCCCATCCCGCGCGTGCCAGTGCCGCCACGTTAGGGCCGAGACCGCGGGTCCGCCAATGCAGTCCCATCAGCCCGCTGCAGCCATAGCGCTTCGCCTGTGCGCCATCGTAAAGGGTCCGGCCCGCAAACAGTTGCAGTGCTGAAAGTCCGTGGTTGCCATCGCTCTCCAGCCATGGAATCGCCCATTTGTCCCGGCCTTCGATGCTGGCAAAAGCCGGATCCAGCGCCTCATGGCCTAACTGGCGGCTGATCGCGCTCATGGCCATGTGCTTGGGTATCGTCTTATCGAAGGCCGCACGGTCACCGGCCGGGCCCAGCACCCAACCGCAGGTGGCGAGCTTGAAGGGCGCGTTGACCTTGCCGAGGGCTGCCAGCGCGATGTTGACATCCTCGACCGTGTCCCGCATGTCGGCCGCACTGTTATTCTCCCATGTCCAGTCCTCCGGCGTCCAGATCCAATAGTAATCCAACGGATGCGTCCGCTTGATCCGCTCGAATATCCCCTCATAGATCCGGCCGACCCCCTCCGCCGAGTGCGGATCCCGGCCCGCGGCTTTAAGCCGCGCTTTCACTGCCGCGGGCATGAATTTTTTCAAGGGGGCCTCGGTTCCGAGGCAGGTCTTCATTCCTAACATTCTGGCAAATCCGAAAACCTCCCCGAATTGCCTGCCGACCCGGTTGTGCAGCTGGATGCGGTCGCCGGCCGTTGCCGGTGTGGGGCAGAAGTCTTGCATCGACGCCGGCCCCCATGTGTCGTTCTCGAAGAGTTGGGCTGCGCCAAATGCATAGTCGCCGGTCTTCTTCGGCGGGATCGGCCCCCAGATGCCCTTCCACAGGGTGTTGTAATAACGCGACGGATAACTGGAGGTCACCGTGCCGTCATTTCCCACATCCTCGCTGGGACCCGTCCACACGGTCGGCTCGTCATACGGCTGTGTTAGATAACAATGCATGCCGATGAAGTTCATGCGCAGCTTGACCATCTGCGCGATGATCGCCTTGTAGTCATCCACGCCCCACTGGTCGAATCCGAACGGATGACTGCCCCATGGGTTCAGCCCGCGCAACTGGAACTGCGGCTTGGCCCGCTCGTTCAATTGCGGCATGGCCCACACGAGCCTGGCATCCGGAATGACGTCGCCTTCCAGGTAGAAACGGACTCCCAGATGCTCGGCCAGGCGGTACGCGCCGTACAGCACGCCCAGTGGCGAGCCGCCCGTGATGTCCAGTCGCCGGCCGTTGGCGGTGGTGACCAGGCGGTACTCCTGCGCATCGAGCGCGGCATCGACCCCGAGGGCGAGGGTGTCGCCCGGCCCGGTGTCGCGGCGGATGTCGGCGACCTCCCCGGTCCGCTGATAGATATATCTGCGCAATTCGTGCGCCGCCAACCGCTCCTGTGGCGATGCCTTGTCGGCGTGGACAATCGCCACATCCCCGGCATGGATGGCCCCGCCAACGCAGCCCAGCACGAGAATCGCCCAGACAAAGATCATGGGCTGGGTCGCGATCACGCCAGATAGGGGTTGGTCTGCATTTCCTCGCCGATGGTGGTGACCGGGCCGTGGCCGGACAGCAGGCGGGTTTGCGGCGGCAGCGTGAGCAGATGCCTCGCAATCCCGTCGAGCAATTGCCGGTGGCTGCCACCCGGCAAATCGGTGCGCCCGATGGACCCCGCAAACAGGGTGTCACCGGAAAACGCGAGCTCATGGTCCGGGAGATGGAACACCACACTGTCCGGCGCGTGGCCTGGAATGTGATAGAGCAAAAATTGCAAGCCACAAAGGTGGAACGGGGTGACGGCATCCGGCTCCAACTTTCTATCAATCCGATAGGGCGCAACCTCGACCGGCGCGCCCCACTGGCGGGTCAGGGACTCCAAGGTGAATTCATCCGAGTAGTCTTCCAAGGCATGCAGGCGCGCCCCGGTCGCCTGGAGCGCGGCGGCATCCAGCACATGGTCGAAGTGCTGATGGGTCAGCAACACGTCATCGACGCGTACGCCGCGCGCTGCCACCCAGTCGGCGATCCCGTCGGGTGCATCGACGATGAAATTGCCGTCCGGGGTTTCGACGAGGTAGCCGTTGGTTTCGCAGAAGCCGCCGGTGTAGGGGGTGAGTTTCATGGGTGGGTTGCTTACTGTGGTCACCGTAGGATAGACTACAAAAGGTTGGACATGCAAATAAAACCACTGAAAACACTGAGACCCACTGATTGCACTGATTTATCTTTCTTTTCAGTGATCTCAGTGGTCCTCAGTATTTCAGTGGTTTTCTTCGCCCGAACTGCGAGGCAGTCATTATGCAACTGATATCCTGAGAATTTCATTGGGGGTTCATCATCCATTCACAATCACGAGCGTTGATACCCGCATGACCAAGTTCCACATGCTGCTTGCAATCCCCGTTCTAACAACAACGCTGGCGGCGGCAACGCCCGGCCTTGACGAGGCCGAAGTCAAATTGCCCTATGGCGAGTTGAAGAAACTCCTGGCCGACGCCGTGCGCCCGGAGCCTCCGGGTGAGCCGCTGACGGCGCTGCTCTCGGCGCACCTGCGGGTATCCATTGATGCCGGCAAACCGGTGGTGGACGCCACGTTTGCCAGCTCCAGCTTCGGCACCGGCCTGGCGCTGGTGCCGTTGATCGGCGGCAATCTAACCATGGTGACCCGCAAGCCTGCGGATAGCAGGGTGCTCATTCACGGGCGGCATCTGTGCCAGGCATTGGAGGTAGCCGGCACCAAGGTGCTGGAGGCCAGGTTGCTGCCCGCTGCCGGACCGGAGGGTTTTGAAGTGCTCGTGCCAGCCTGTCCCTCCGCCATCCTGGAAACCGGCAACCTCGGCACCGACGCCGCCATTGCCGTGAAAATCGACGGCCGGGAGCACATCCTCGGTCCTAACCAAATGCTGCCATTGCCGTTGGCGGGCGGTAGCGTCACGGTTAAGTTGCTGGGAGGTGACGAGACCCGCGAGGCATTGCGCCCGCCGGAGCCATCGACGTGGACGTGGCAGCACCAGGCGCTGGTGCTGCCCGGCGACGGGGTGATCGCCTATCATGTGATGGCGCGGGCATCGGCCACCAATGGCTCGGGTGTGGCGGCGCTGCTCACCCTGCCGCAGGATGCCCGCGAGGTGACGGTGGCGGGCCGCGATCTAACGGGCCACAAGGTGCAGCGCGGTGAGGATCGCGCGCTCAATCTCACGCTGGATTGGAAGACCCGCGGAGTGTTGGAGCGTGACGTGGAGTTGTCCTATCAGTTGCCGCGCCGGCCGCTGGATCGCAAATGGTCCCTGCAGGCACCGGGTAGTCCGGTGGCGGATGCCACGCGCACCCGGTTTGTGATTGCCAGTTCCGCCACGCTGGCCTACGCCGCCGAAAATCTAACCGGTCCCTTTGAGCCTGACGGTCTTCCTGATTTCCTAAAGTCTCAGCTCAAGGGTGAGTCGTGCTATCACCTGGAGGCGGCCGAATCCGCCGCACTCACCGTCAATCCGTTGCCGCTGGTGGCCACTGCGGATGGCAGCATTCCCACCGCCGCTTGGTCCGTCACCATCGAGCCGGACGGTGCCATGCTGGTGAAAGGTTCTCTAACAGTCGAGCATCGCCGGCGGATGGTGGTGGCCTTTGACACGCCGTCCGGCTTGTCGCTGCTGTCCTGCCAGGTGGGTGACCAGGCGGTGGCACCGGTCAATCTAGGCGAGGGCCGGCTTGAAGTCACGCTACCCGGTGGCGGAGGCTCGACCAAGATCGAGTGCGCGTTCACCGGGCGGACCGAGGCGCTGGATCCGGTGGATGGCACCCTGACGCTGGCCTTGCCGAAGACCCCGCTGTTTATCAACGCGCTGGTCTGGAGCATCAATCTGCCCGGCGGATACATCGCGGAAACCCACGGCAACCTCACCCGCACGCCCAATTCCAAGGACGCCACTCCCTCTCAAATCACCTTGCGGAAAAACCTCTGCCGCGACGAGCGCCCGGAAGTCCATGTCTTCTACCGCCGCGCGGACCTCAAACACTGATTCTAACATTCATTAGCACACACCTACCTGACATATCATGAAAACTCTCCATTTGCTCGCCTCACTGGCCATTATCGGATGCACGATGGTGGCTTGGTTTATCCTTGGCATGGCACTGACCACACGCACCTCCAGCTCATCCGACACCATGACCCGGGAGGTTTCCGGGGTCTGGAACCCGGCACTCGAGCAGCTCCATCCGGAGGCGTGGTTTGACACGCCCAACGCCCCCGGTGGGCGGGCCGTGTTGCTGCCGTCGTCGTCCAGCGTCGCCGTTGATCTAACATTCGTGCCGAAGAAGCGCGGTCTGTTCTGGCATCCGACCTATGATGTGGGATTCAAGGCCGATTATGTGTTCACCAATCCGACGCGGATTCCGCAAACCGTGTATGTTTCATTCCCGTTGCCCGCCAACGCGCAGGGGCTGGAACGCTTCGAATTCCGGCTCGGCGAAGCGGATGGCGGCGGACGCAGCCCGACCACCGGCCCGGACATGGCCACCCAGGCCGTGGTGCTGCCGGCCTCCGCGAGTGTCACCCTCCACGCCGGATATCAAACGCGCGGCACCGGCAGTTGGATCTATCGATTTAACAACAACCAACGGATTGCGGGATTCTCCCTCAAGATGAAAACCGACTTCGCCGAGATCAATTATCCGGTGGGGACGGGATCGCCCAAGGACGGGGACAGGAAGCTCGTCGGCAATAGCTGGAGTCTGGCATGGAATTACCCCGATGTGCTGGCGGCTAAATCCATCGGCATGGAGATGCCCAAGCTGCTCAATGCCGGGCCGGTGGCGTCGCGGATTGCGTTTTACGCGCCGGTGTCGTTGTTGTTTTTCGTGACGATTGTCATGTTGATAGGTGCGTTGAAAGGCGCGCCCTTGCATCCGATGCATGTGTTTTTCGTGTGTGCCGGATTTTTCTCGTTCCACCTGTTGTTCGCCTATCTGGTGGATCTACTGCCCTTGCTGGCGAGTTTTGCGATAGCCACGGTGACTTCACTGGTCCTGGTGTGCGGCTATCTCCGTGCGGTGGGAGGCCGCACGTTGTTCAGGGTGGCGGTGCCGGCACAAGTCGCCTATCTGGTGCTCTTCAGCCTGTCGTTTTTCTTCGACGGGCTCACGGGCATCACCCTGACGGTCTGTGCGGTGGCCACCTTGGCGCTGTTGATGATGCTCACCGCCAAGGTCGATTGGCGCGCCTGGTCGGCCAAGGTGAAAACCGGCGGTGATGACGGCCCGCCGCCACTGCCGGGGGTCATGCGCGGATGAGTGTCATGGGTGGTCTGGTGAGGGGCGGGGACATTCTTGTCCTCGTCTTGTCTTTTGCGGAGGAAACGACATGAATTTCGTTACTCCTTAAACGATCCCAATGAGGCAATCATCCCATGCGACGCATGCAGCGGTTTTTGAATTGTCAGGAAAAACACCTGAAGTGTCTTGTCAGCCAACCGTGGCTGGCGGATAGTGGGGGTGTTCCTTTTGTTTGTTGATTGATGAAGACGCTGATCCTAAACACCCGCATCGTATCGCCGGATATTGAAATCGATAACGGCGCGCTGTTGCTTGCCAATGGCAGGATCGAGGCGGTGCTGCAACCCGGCGAGCCACAACCCGCCGCAGACGCCCTGATCGATGCCGCAGGCCGCCTCAGCATGCCGGGTTTCATTGACATCCATGCGCACGGCGCCGATCACCATGATGTCTGCGATGGCTCGCTGGAGGCAATCCGCCACATCGCAAGGCGCAAGTTGCAGGAAGGCGTCACCTGTTGGTTGCCCACCACCCTCACCCAGCCCCAAGCCAAACTTGAACAAGTGGCGGCCATGTGTGCCGGCTATTTCGCCAATCAGGAATTTTGCAAAACCCCCGGGTTGCATGTTGAAGGGCCGTTTATCAACAAGGGAAATGCCGGCGCGCAAAACCCGCAGTTTGTCCGGCCGCCGGATCTGGCAGAACTCAAGGCGCTCCACGCGATCGCCAAAACCCTGATTCTATCAATTGCACCGGATGTCGCCGGTGCGCTCGAGGTGATCCGCGGTGCGAAGCAACTGGGTATCACCTGCTCCGCCGCCCACACATCGGCCACTGCCGCGCAAATGCTTGCCGCCAAGGCGGCCGGGCTCACCCATGTCACGCATTTTGGCAATGCCATGACGCCGCTGCACCATCGCGAGATCGGCGTGGTCGGCATGGGCTTGCTTGATGACAGCCTCATGCTGGAGATGATCTGCGACACCATCCACCTTTGTCCGGACATGCTCAGGTTGGTGATCAAGTTGGTGTCCATTGAGCGGCTGATGCTGATCACCGACTCAATGGCCGCTTCCTGGATCGGCGAGGGGGAAACCACTCTCGGCGGTCTCGCCGTGGTGGTCAAGGACGGGGCCGCCCGCCTCAAGCAAGGCGCCGCGCTGGCCGGCTCCTGCTTGCGCTTCAACGAGGGCGTCCGCAACATGGCCAGGCTCGACCTGCTGCCGCTGCACCAACTTGTCAAAGCCACCTCTTGGAACCAGGCCCGCTCGCTCGGCCTCGCCGGCATGGGTAAACTCGAACCCGGCTTCCTCGCCGACATCGTCATTCTCAACCCGGATTTCTCAGTCTGGAAAACTTTCGTCGATGGCACCGAGCGCTGAGCCTCGTTTACGGCACCAACCACTGGCGCGCGGCTTGGGCATCGGCTGCTATCTGCTCCCGCAGCAAATCCAACGAGGCAAAGCGCATTTCCTCCCGCAGGAATCTGACAAACTCCACTTCGATCTCCCGGCCATACAGGTCGCCGGTGAAATCAAACACATGCACTTCTAACACACGGATGGTGCCATCCACCGTCGGTCTCACCCCGAGGTTGGCCACGCCCGCCATGGCCGCGCCACCCGCCACCGAGACCCGCGCGGCCCACACGCCATCGGGCGGAGTGAGCACCTCGTCGACGGTCAGGTTGGCGGTTGGAAACCCGAGTCGCCGGCCCAATTTGCGGCCTTCCACCACGCGGCCCAACACGCTGTAGGGCCTGCCAAGCATGCGGGCGGCGGCCTCTAACGAGCCATCGCGAATGGCTTGGCGGATGCGCGTGCTGCTCACCCGGTCACCGTCCACCATCACCGGCGGCACCGCCTCCAGCACAAACCCGCACGCCGCGGCCCGCGCCCGTAAAAATTCCACATCGCCGTGGCGGCCATGACCAAACCGCCAGTCCTCACCCACTGCCAGCGTGCGCAGCGGCGCGGCGCTCAATTGTTGGAAAAACTCGTCCGCCGCCAAGGCGGCCATCGCCGCATCAAAATGCAGCGGCACAAACAAGCCGATGCCATGACCGGCGGCAATTCTGGCCTTGTGCTCGAGGGTGGTGAGCAGTGCCTTGGGCGATTTTTCCGGTGCCAGCACCCGGATCGGGTGCGGGTCAAAAGTCAAGAGCCCGGCCAGGCCGCCGCTGCGGGCCGCCGCCGCCACCGCCCGCGCAATCACCGCCTGATGGCCCACATGCACGCCGTCAAACACCCCCAGCGCCAAGTGCAGGGGCGCTCCCAGGCTGGAGAGTTCATCCAAATGATGGCGTGTCAACACGCCCCGATGATACCTTACACGCGCCAAACGCAAACTCAAAACTCTCCAACGCCCGCCGGCACTCGCGTCAAGTTAGCGAATTTTTTGTGATTTTGCGTAACGATGATTACCTGAGCATGGACCGCAACCGAACCCACTCACGGCCGAAACCCTCGCTTGATTGTTGCCGTGGCTTCCCTAGTCTGCCCCCGCGACGATGCATGCAAACCAATTCCGCCATTCTCCGGGACATGTGCTGGTGACCGCGGCCTTCATTGGCAGTCTGGCACTGGTGCTGGCCGCCGGCTTGGACGCCTTGGGTCTAACGGACAGGGCGGACTCGGCCATCGCCAGCCTGGTGGGTCAGGCGTTGCAGCAGGATGGACCGACGGCATTTCCCAAGGTCCTGCCGGCATGGGGGCAGTGGCTTGGCACCGCGCTGATCGCCTATGGCCTTGCGCTCGCCATGCTCGGTGTGCCTGGCACATGGCGGCGGCTCGTGTTGTGGATTACCACGCTGGTGTTGGTGGCGTCATGGGCGCCGGTCTTGGGATTGGCGGCGCATGCGCCCGCGATTGCCGGGCCGCTGATTGCCGCCGTATGGTCCGGTGCCTGCGCCCTCGTCTATGTCCACTCGCACCGCATGCCCTGCGAACTGGATCCAACTAACTGACAGATCGCCGGACCGGACTCCAACAGATTGAACCATTTGCGATTGTCATCCCATGTCCCAAGCCGATTTTCCCGAACCCGTCAAAACGCTGATAGGCGAATTGAAACACCTGCCAGGCGTGGGCCCGCGCAGTGCCGAGCGCATCGCCATCTGGCTCCTGCAAAGCCCGAAGGCCGACGCGCCCGCGCTCTCCGCCGCGCTTCAACATGCCAAGGCCACCATCGTCGCCTGTCCGGTCTGCGGGTTTTTTGCGGTCCATGGCTGTTGCCAACTCTGTGCGGACCCCAAACGCGATGACCTCACCCTCTGCGTGGTCGAGCAGGCCACCGATGTGCTGCCGCTTGAACGCTCCGGCGCCTTCCGCGGCCGCTACCACTGCCTCGGCGGCAAACTCTCACCGCTCGACCGCGTCTCACCCGAAGACCTGCGCATCCCGTCCTTGCTCCAGCGCATCGATGCCGCGCCGGCGGAACTGGAAGTGATTCTGGCGCTGGGTGCCGACGTCGAAGGCGAAGTGACCGCCAATTATCTGGCTAACATTTTGCGCGGCCGCAAGTGCCGGATATCCCGCATTGCCCAGGGGTTGCCGGCGGGTGGCGGACTCGAACATGCCGATGCCCTCACGCTGCTGCGTGCCATCCAGGGGCGGCGCGGAGTCTGAGCGCGGATTAAAAAAGTCAGCCCCCGCAGGTCGGAAAAATTCCGGGATGCGAGGGCTGACAGGAATCAGCTAAAAGCGCCGTTGCGGCGCCCTGGATTATTTCTTGGGTGCGGGAGCGGCCGCGCCGCCGCCGAGGGCCACCACGCGGAAGCCGTAGTTCGGCCATTTCGCGCCGAAGACGTCGTAACGGGTGGAGGACAGCAGATAAGAGTCATTATCATGCATGAAGAAGGAACCGCCACGCAGACCGACCTTGCCGTCCGTCATATTTTCGTTGTATTCCCACATGTTGCCGTTCTGGTCGAAGGTGCCGCTGGGGCTGGCCGCCGACTTGAAGGAGCCGACTTCGGAGGGGGTATCGCTGTTGATATTGCACTCAGGAGCGCTGCCGCCCTTGATGGCATACGACCAATAGCCCGGGCCACCCGGCTTTTCCGCGTCGAAATAGGCAGCCTTGTACCATTCGTTTTCGGTGGGGATCGCCCATTTCACTGCTTTATCCGCCGCAAGGGTGGCATGATTCGGCGGGGTCACCTGACCCCACTTGATCGTGTAGCTGCCCTTTTCCGTGTCGCCGCTGCCACCGCCGTTGGACAGCCAGTTGCAAAAGCGCACGCAGGCATCAAAGTTGACGAAGTTCACCGGCTTGTTGCCCATGCTGTCTTTCACGCTGTAGGTGAAGGAGCCGGACTCGCCGCTGCGGAGGATGCCACCGTATTGGTCGCCCATCCGGCCGTCATAGAGTTCATAGGAGTCGCTCTTGGCCACGCCGTTGAGGAAGGCGCAATACTGTTCGTTGGTCACTTCGTATTTGCCAATTTTATATTCATAGGCGACGGCACCGTAGCCGGTGGAGTCAGCCGCGTTGCCGGGTTTACCCACGGTAACGGTCGCCATGGGGGCCGCTTGGGTCGCTGCAGAGGCAGCCAGAAGCAGCCAGAGGGTCTTCGATTTCGTCGTCATAATCACAATTTGTTTTGGTGTTTCACTGGGCACAGCCCACTGCCGTCGTGGCAGCAAGTCCATGATGTCGGCTTCTACGTGGCAGTTTTTTCAAAACTTTCCAATATTTTTTGATCCGGCGGGTGATCGGGGGGCTCCCATCCATGAATCAAGGAGGGTCCGCTTATCGATATCAACGGAAGCGATCTGAAAGGCTGATGCTCCTCACCACGTAAAGGGGCGATGCAATTCCCCCCATCGTCGTTCCTTGTCGTGCTGGCCGCAGTGCTGGCATTTCCGTCAGCCTTGGCCGACGCTGCTGACGCCGGGCCGGTCACCATCGTGCATGCCTTTGCCTGTACCGATTATGTGCAGGGCAAGGTTTTCATTATTTCCAAGGAGGGTAAGATCGAATGGGAGTATCCGGCCCAGAATGCCAACGACCTCGCGGTGCTGTCTAACGGCAACCTCCTCTTCAACACCGGTCATGGCGCGCGCGAGGTCACGCGGACCAAGGAAATTGTCTTCGACTATCAATCCAAGAGCGAGATTTACACCTGCCAGCGGTTGCCGGATGGCAACACCTTCGTCGGGGAATGCGGTTCCGGGCGCCTCCTCATCCTCAACCCCAACGGCGGGATCGTGCGCGAAGTGCGCCTGTTGCCCGAGGGCAAGGACGGCGGCCACGCCTACATGCGCTGCGCCAGGGTGTTAGAAAACGGCCATTTCCTCGTCGCGCATTTCGCCGACAAGGTGGTGAAGGAATACGACGCGACGGGCAAGGTGTTGCGGGAGATCCCCGCGGCAGGTGGCCCGCACAGCGTCATCCGCCTGGCCAATGGCAACACCGTCATCTCATGCGGCGACGCGCCGGGTGGCTCACGTGTTTTCGAGGTGGACCCGCAGGGTCTTACCGTCTGGCAGGTGCAGGGTGACGAAGTGGCCGGCCACAGCCTGAAGTTTCCCACCGGCATCCAGCGCCTCCCCAATGGCAACACCCTGATCTGCAATTGGCTCGGCCACGGCCAGTTCGGCAAGTCGCCGCATTTGGTCGAGGTCACCCCGGACAAACGGGCGGTGTGGAGCTTCGCTGATCACAAGGCGGTGCGCACCATCTCCAATGTCGTGTTGCTCGATGAAACCCGCACCCCTGCTGTGAACCCATGACAACCGGCATGACAACTTTGGATTGGGGCATCATCGCCGCTTACATGATCGGCGTGGTCGGCATCGGCGTGGCCGCGGGCTTCATGCGCAGCCGTGGCACGGAAGGCGGCCATTACTTCCTGGCCGACAATTCGCTGAAGTGGCCGGTCATCGGCCTGGCCATGTTTGCGGCCAACATTTCGACGGTGCATCTGGTGAGTCTGGCGCAATCGGCCTACACCTCGGGCTTGTTATACGGCAACTTCGAATGGATGGCGGGATTCACCCTGATTCTGCTGTCGCTGTTTTTCGCGCCCTTGTATTTGCGCTCGCGGGTGTCCACTCTGCCGGACTATTTGGAACGCCGGTACAACCGCAACTGCCGGGATGTGCTCTCCTTCGTGTCGTTGCTTTCGGCGATTGTGATGCACATTGGCGTGGCGCTGTTCACGGCGGCGGCGGTGCTGTGTTTCATCTTTGAAATTCCGGAGACGCAAAAGATCCTGGGCCTCAACGCCCTGATGTTCTTCATCATCGCGCTCGGCGTCCTGACCGGCATCTACACCGTCATCGGCGGCCTGCTCGCGGTGGTGTGGACGGAAAGTCTGCAGACGATCCTGCTGTTGATAGGCGCGGTCTGCATCACCGTCATCGGCTACCAAGCCGTCGGTGGTTGGGATGCCCTCAATCATCTGCTGGACACGCAGCCGCACCCGTTGCTAGGCAAGGAGGGAGGCCCCGGGCTTTCCACCCAATCGTTCCTGCACATGGCCCACGGAGCCAATGACGACACGGTGGTGGCCAATGTGCCGTGGTATTCCATCTTGTTAGGTTATCCGGTCATCGGCATTTGGTATTGGTGTTGTGACCAGACCATTGTCCAGCGGGTGTTGGCTGCCAAGGACGAGAAGAACGCGCGGTTGGGTCCGTTGTTTTGCGCCTTCATCAAAATCCTGCCGGTGTTTCTGTTCGTGTTGCCCGGCGTGATCTGCGTGGCGCTGGTCCAGAAGGGCTACTTCGGTGCCGGCGTGGGCCCGCTCACCTCGAAGGACGCCTATCCGTTCATGATCACCCACCTGTTGCCGGCGGGACTTAAAGGCCTGGTCATCGCCGCGATGCTGGCTGCGGCCATGCAGACGTGCTCGGCGGCATTGAACTCCGCGGCCACGCTCTTCGCCTACGACATCTGGAAACGCTGGAGGCCGCAAACCACCGACCACAGCCTGGTGAAAATCGGCCGCTGGACCACCGTGGCCGCCACCCTCCTCGCCATCGTGTTGTCGCCGATCTTCGGCCACTACGACACCATCTTCAATGGCCTGATCAAACTCATCTGTTATGTCGCCCCGCCGATCACCGCCGTGTTCCTCGTCGGCGTCTTCTGGAAGCGCGCCGGCGGACGGGCCGCGTTTCTAACAATGGTTGCGGGTGGCGGCATTGGTGCGCTCGGCTTCTTTCTGGATTTCTTCAAGGACTCTTTAACCACCAAGGAATCCCTCGCCGCCTCGCCCGTGTGGCACCTGATTTACGATGTGCTGCTCAAGGATTTCATGCTCGCTTCATTCGGCATCTTCTGTGTTTGCGTCGGCATCCAGGTCATCGCCTCGTTGCTGCTGCCTGAACCGCTCAAGGAGGAGGCCAGAATGTTGGTGTGGGACCACTGGAGTGATCCGCTCAAGGCCAAGTGCGGCACCGGCCTGGCCGATTACCGGGTCATGTCCGCCGCCGTGCTCGTGACCTTCGTCGTGCTGTATGTGATCTTCCGTTAGGCTGGAAAGTCCACGGATTTGGCGCGCGAATTGAATCACGGATCGACAGTTGCGCACGACGGCTGGCCTAGGCGCTTGACAGGCCGCGCAGACAGACCTAATCTGACCACCTCGCCAAGATGCCCGAGGATTTCCATCTCTATCGCCAAGACCGCCGGCTGCACTGGGGGCAGATCGCGGCGCACCTCAGAGCGCAGCCTGAGGCACTGGCAATCCCGCTGGCCAATATTGAGCGCTGGCTGGCCAGGGGGCGGCTGCAGCCGGCACCGTTGCTGGAGTGGAAGCGACGGATTTTGCTGGCGCGGGCGTCAAGCGCGGAATTCAACAAGCTCCTGAGTTATTTGGAAGCCGACAATGATGATTCGGAACCTCTCAAATCCTGTTCGCCGTTTGTGGGGCTTGAGAGCGTGAAATCCTGCTAGCCGCATGAACCTCCAAGCACTGCAACATCTATCCAAGGCAGCACAGTCGCTGGCCGACGATTGTCGGATCATCGTGCTCGGTTCGGCATCGTTGCTGGCGTCATTCCCCGATTTGGGGCGGCGTGATGGTCCGCTTGCCAGCACCTTTGATGCGGACCTTTGTCCCCAGCCATTTGATGAAACCACGGGACGCATGCTCGAGGAAGCCCTTGGGGCATCCCATGCGTTTCATTTGCGTCATGGCTATCATGCCGATATCCTCCGCGATGACATCTTTGAAACCCTGCCCCCTGGGTGGATCGAGCGCCTCGTTGCCGTGCCCGGCTGCACGAATGTTTTTGCCATTGATCCGCACGACCTTGCCGCAGTGAAACTCATGATCGCCAGACCCAAGGATCTGGAACTGCTCAAGTTGTTGCATGCAAATGCTATGATCCGGCCCGAACTTGCCAGGCAGCGCCTTGATTCCATTGCCAAATCGGATAGATACATCATGCTTTCCGGCAATGCCTTCGATCAGGTTTTCTGCAGGTAAGTGATCTTCCCGCAGTGGATGAAGTTGCTGGAAGGGCCCACCGCCGCCATGACGGGTTTTTTGCCATGCTATTTTTCAAATTCCTGCATCGACGTCGTGTCAGGAATGTCCTAAGATGGGCGCGTGCTCCACGATCCTGGTCATTACGAAGCGCCGGCACCGGCCGCGCCAATCATCCTCAACGACGCCGACAAGACGGTCTTGCGCCGGCTCGCCGCCGCGCTCGCCGACATCGCCGCCCTGCCGGTGCACAAGGAGAAGGCGGAATTGTGGCGCCGTCTCAACGACCGCCAATCCGTCCGCCCGATGGTGTGGATCAATGAGATTCCCTGGCACGAGATGGATGTCAATGGCGAGCTGACCTTGCAGACGAGCCATCCGTTCGCGCAGGATCAGGAACGCGAGATGCGCCGCACACTTTACCAATGGCGGCACATGCCCTGCGACATGATCGTCAGCGATTTCATCGCCTGCCCGCTGGCGATCCACAGCACCGACTTCGGCATCATCGAGGAGGTGGACATCGTCCGCACCGATGCCGCCAGCGACATCGTCTCCCGCCATTTCCACAAGCAAATCCATGACTTCGCCGACCTCGACAAGATCGAGATGCCGGTGCTCACGCACAACACGCAGGCCACCGAGTTCCGGTACCATGCCATGTGCGACCTCTATGGCGACATCATGCCGGTTCGAAAAACCGGTCAGTCCCACATCTGGTTCACACCCTGGGATTATCTGATCCGCTGGTGGGGCATCGA
Organism: Akkermansiaceae bacterium; assembly: GCA_903826205.1. Classification (GTDB taxonomy): domain Bacteria; phylum Verrucomicrobiota; class Verrucomicrobiia; order Verrucomicrobiales; family Akkermansiaceae; genus Luteolibacter. The sequence goes on along the minus strand of CAIKDP010000197.1, from coordinate 19,006 downwards.
GGACGCGATGCTCGACATGGTCGACCGGCCGGACCTCGTGCATGCCGGCGTCGAGCGGATGGTGGACGCATGGATGGTCGAGCTCGACCAGTTCGTCGCACTCAACGCGCTGGAGCTCGATTCTAACAACACGCGCATCGGCTCCGGCGGCTACGGCTATATCTCGGATCTCCCCGGCAGTGATTTTGATCCAACCCATGTCAAGCCGCATAACATGTGGGGTTGCTCCAACGCGCAGATTTTCTCCGAGGTTTCGCCGGACATGCACTGGGAGTTTGCCATCCAACACGACCTGCGCTGGCTCAGCCGCTGGGGGATGAACTACTATGGTTGCTGTGAACCGCTCGACGGCAAGGCCGACTTGTTGAAGCAAATCCCCAACCTCCGCAAAGTCTCGGTCACACCGTGGTGCAAGACCGCGCGCGCCGTCGAGACCCTAGGCCCGCACTGGGTCATGAGCCGCAAGCCCAATCCCGCCATCCTCGCCGAGGACACCTGGCACCCGGATCGCGCCCGCCACGCGTTGCGCGATTTCCTCGAGCAAGCCCGCGATTGCCACGTCGAGTTGATCATGAAGGACATCTCCACGGTCCGCCATCAGCCGCAACGCCTGTGGGAATGGGCTGCCATCGCCATGCAGGAGGCCGGGGGGTGAAGGGCGCTGCACGCCCGGGATCAGTTATTGATGGAAGAGATGCAATTCATCGGGGCCAGAGACCCGACTCATCCAGCCTGGGCCAGCCCAAGATAAACGGCCAGGAGAAAACGCAGGCCTGAAAGCCCGTCTTATCGGTCAGTCCCACACGTCAGTGGTTGATCCTGACGCGCATATAGCGGCGAGCGGCGCTGGCAACCGGGATGAGATCGCGCTCAACGACTCGTTCGCGTGTGGCATTGATGGCGGTGACCGATACCTGTTGGGTGGTGTCTGGCCCGGAATGCCAATTTTCCAGATCGTCACTTGCTTCCACGATATAGCCCAGATCCGCACTGTCTTTCCATCGTGGGAACGAAATCTGGAGGTAGCCGGATTCTAACGAAACTGACGGCAGCTGTGACCGGTCCGGTGCCGCAGGGGCGACTCCGAAGGCATAGGCCGCAAGTGTGCTCACTCCGGTGAAGTACGGGTCTGCCGCAGGATCAGTGTCGGTCAAGTCATATTGTTCTTGGAACGACGCATACGTGCGCAGCACGGTCACGATGAATGAAGCGGAGGTGGTGCCGCCGAGAGAGTTGCTGGCAGTGCAATTCACCGTTGTAGTGCCGATCGGGAATGTCGATCCAGACGGTGGCGTGCAAATTGGGGTCAGGGGTCCGTCAAGGCTGTCATTTGCCGTGACGCTATAGGCGACGAGCGCGCCGTTCTTGCCCGTGGCACCTACCAATATGTCAGGCGGAACGGAGACTGCCGGCGGCGGGTAAACCGTCAGGATCGCCGCAGCGGTCGTAGCGCTTGTTTCACTATTGGTGAAAACCGCGCGATACGCATAGCCATTCTGGGTTGAGGCTACGTTGGTCAAGGTCAAGGCCGTAGTGGTGGCGGTTGAATTGCCGGTGAGATTGCTGAACGACCCAGTGGCTGTCTTACGCACCTGCCAGCGTACCGTGGGTACGGGATAACCGCTGGCTGCCGCCGACAAAATCACCGTCGCTGTGAACGCCACAGTCCGGTTCGTTGGCTGAGTGGTCACAATGGGGGCCCAGCCCGAGCCGAACATCGCCAAACTGTGATAGCTCCCGCCTGCAACGGCGACCACATTTTTGTTAGCCAGTACCCCGCTTGTGCTGATCGCCACGGGCACCGTACTCATGCTGCTATAGCTGCTGTCGCCGAGTTGGCCATAGCTGTTGGATCCCCAGGTCGCCATCTTGCCATCCGAAGTCAGTGCCAAACTGTGATAGTACCCGGCCGAAGTGGCCGCCACGGTCATGCCGGCTAGTACGCCATTGTCAACCATAGCTATCGGTACACGGCTACTCGCAGTGCCGTTAGTCCCCAGTTGGCCATAGTAATTGTAACCCCAAACAATCACCTGCCCATTCGAGGTCAGCGCCAAACTGTGGGAGGCACCAGCCGCAATGGTTGAAATGGTTTTGCCAGCCAGGACTCCGCTTGTGTCCACGGCTACCGGCAGTGGGCTATTCGTGTTACTGTTGTTGCCCAGTTGGCCATAGTAATTGTAACCCCAGACAATCACCTGCCCATTCGAGGTCAAACCCAAACTGTGGTAGGCGCCAGCCGCAATGGCTGTCACCGTCTTGCCGGCCAATAGCCCACTGGTGCTCACCGCCATCGGCACCAGGCTGTTCGCTGTAGTTGTGCCATTGCCCAGTTGGCCGTAATTGTTAGAACCCCAGGCAAATACCTGGCCGTCCGAGGCGAGCGCCAGGGCATGCGAACCTCCCCCCGCGATAGCAACCACTGTTCTGTAAGAGGAAGCCCCGCTGGTATTCACCGCCACAGGCACCGGGCTGTTTGTCATGCTGTTGTTGCCCAGTTGGCCGGAGTCGTTGGCACCCCAGGCAAACACCTGTCCATCCGCGGTCAATGCCATACTGAAGTTCGTGCCTGCCGCTATGGCCACCACGGACTTGCCGGACAAAGCGCCGCTGGCATACACTGCCACCGGTACCGCACTGCCCGTCAGGCTGTTACACCCCAGTTGACCAGAGCCATTGGCACCCCAGGCAAACACCTGACCATCCGCGGTCAACGCCAAACTGTGGTTAGCGCCCGCCGCAACGGCCACCACGGTCTTGCCGGCCAAGACTCCGCTCGAAATTACCGGCACCGGTACCGGGCCGCTGGTGCTGCTGTTGTTGCCCAGTTGATTGTTAGAATTGTCACCCCAGGCAGCCACGCCGATCAACGGCCACTGCAGGACCAAGCTCCTGCCGTTCCCGCCATAGTAGTTTGCAATGTAATTTAATGTGACGCCATTGGCGGTGAGCGGGACGATTGCGCCCTGCGGCAGGTTGCTGAATGTTCCTCTGATGAATGCGGTGCCCGTGTTTTTTAATATTGTGAGATTGGTTCCGAGTATGGGGGCAAACCCCAAGGTGATGTTCAGCGATCCCGACACCACGGGATTAGAGGCCACAAACGGGAGATCCGTGCCCGAAGTAAAGGTCACTGCTTCATTCACCGTCGTTACTGATAGAGTGGCCGCAGAGGTCGCACAGCTACCACCATCATTGGCGAACACCGCACGATAAGCGTAACCGTTCTGCTCCGGGACGACGTTGGTCAGGGTCAACGTGCCGGTAGTGGCGCTTGGATTGGCGATAATATCGCTAAAGGGCCCGGCGCTTCCCGTCTGACTTACCTGCCATTGCACGGTGAATGGGAAAACATCGATTGCCGCCGCGGTGAGACTGATAGAAACTCCGGATGACTCCGTCTGGACCACGGTTTGACTCACTGGACTCAGAGTCACGGTGGGTGATCCTGGCAAACCAAACATCGCCAAACAGTGGTAATCGCCCGCTGCGATCGCCGCCACCATTTTGCCGGACAGGGTTCCGCTGGTATTCACCGCCACTGGCAACGGGCTATCCGTGCTGCTATTGTTGCCTAGTAGGCCAGTACCATTGTATCCCCATGCGTAAACCTGAGCGTCCGAGGTGAACGCAATACTGCTGGAGACTCCTCCCGCTATGGCGATCACCAACTTGTTAGCCAGTGTTCCACTGGTGTTCACCGCCACTGGTGACAAGCTCTTTGTGGTGCTGCCATTGCCCAGTTGGCCGTAGCCATTGTCCCCCCAAGCAACGACATGGCCGTCTGAGGTCAGTGCCAAGCTAAAGAAGCTTCCGGTGGCGATGGCGGTCACGGTCTTGCCCGCCAGTGCGGCGCTGCTGTGCACCGCCACGGGAGCCGAGCAACTGGCTGTGCTATTATTGCCCAGTTGGCCGTTGAAGTTTGCGCCCCAGGCGAAGACCCGACCATCCGAGGTCAAGGCCAGATTGTGCTGGTCGCCTGCCGCAACGGCTACCACTCTCAATCCTGCCAGTACGCCCTCGGTACTCACTAGCACCGGCACCGCGCTGGACGTGGTGCTTCGATTTCCCAGCTGGCCATTGGAATTGTAGCCCCAAGCGAAGACTTGTCCGTCCGAGGTCAAGGCCAAACTATGATAACGCCCTGCCGCGATGGCCACCACCGTTTTGCCAGCCAGTGCCCCGCTGGCCATCACTGCCACCGGCACCATGCTACTGGTCGTGTTGTTATTACCCAGTTGGCCGAAGGTATTTGTGCCCCAGGCAAAGACCTGCCCGTCCGAGGTGAGCGCCAAATTGTGATCGTCACCCGCCGCGACGGTCACCACCATTTTGTCGGCCAATACCCCGCTGGTGGTTACCGCCACCGGCGCCGTGTTATTACCGCCCCACGTCCACACTTGGCCATCCGAGGTGAGTGCCAAACTGTTGGCACCGCCTGCCGCGACGGTTATCACGGCCTTTCCAGCCAGTGCCCCGCTGGTGATTAGCGGCACCGGCACTTGGCTGTTGGACAAACTGCCGTTGCCCAGCTGACCGGAACTGTTCAACCCCCAGGCGGCCAATCCCATCCACGGCCACTGCAGTACCAAGCTCCTGCCGTTTCCGCCATAGTAGTTGGCGATGAAATCATAGGTGACACCGTTATAGGTAAGCGGGACCCTTGCGCCCTGTGGCACGTTACTGAATGTCCCGGTGATGAATGCCGTCCCGGTGTTTTTCACGACAGTTAGATTAGTCCCTGGCATTGGAGCAAACCCCAGCTGGAGGTTCAATGAACCTGAAGCGACGACACCGTCTGCTCGAAATGGAATATCCGAGGCGGCGTTGAAGATCGTGGCCCAATTCACCAGCGTCAAGGTGGCGGGGGAAGTTATGCTGAATCCGGAGTTGTTGGAAAAAACCGCCCGATACGCATGGTTGTCGTAAGAGGTGGAGATTTCGGTCAACGTAAGTGTCTCGGTTGTGGCGGTTGGATTGTCTGTGATATCAGCGAATGGACCGGCTATTCCCGCTGTGCTGACCTGCCACCGGACGCTGTATCCGAAGGGGTCCGTGGCTGCCGCTGTGAAGGTGACAGTCGCGCCGGAAGCTGCCATCCGGTTGAACGGGTTGATGGTAACGGTGGGTGGTCCGGAGTCTAACAATACAAGGTTATGGGTGTTGCCGGCAGCGACCGCAACCGCCTTCATTTCGGCGAATTCCCCACTGGCAGCCACCGCCACGGGTAGCGGGCTGTCTGTCGTGCTGTTGTTGCCCAACTGGCCTTGTGTGTTCTGTCCCCAGGCATAGCAGTTTCCTGCGGGATTCATCACCACACTATGGTAACTGCCGCATGCGATCACCGATAGGGTTTTCCCGCTCAAGACGCCACTTTGGTTCACGGCGACCGGGACCCAACTGTCGCTTAGGGTGCCATTACCGAGCTCACCATAGGTATTATAACCCCAGGCAAAGAGCATGTTGTCTGCGGTCAGCGCCAAACTGTGCCAACCGCCTGCAATGGCGGTCACCGTTTTACCGGCGAGGGCTCCGCTCATGATGACTGCAGTGGGAACATGGCTGTCGCGGGTGGAGTTGATGCCCAATTTGCCGCCCCCGTTAGCGCCCCATGCGAAAAGGCGTCCGTCCGCGGCCAGCGCCAAGCAGTGGGAAAGACCTGCTGCAATGGCCACGATGGTCTGGCCAGCAAGCTCTTCACTGGTCATCACTTCCAGTGGGAGTCTGCTGTAGGAGATTGATGTGCCGTCGCCCAATTCTCCGGAATAGTTCATTCCCCAGGTGAAAACGCGACCCTCTGATGTCAATGCCATGCTGTGGTCACCGCCTGCACTGATCGCCACCACAATCTTGCCGTCGAAGACACCGGCGGAGCCCAAGGCCACCGGACTTAAAATCCTGAAGTCTGGACTCGCGATTCCCACCTGGCCATAGCCATTGACGCCCCAGGCAAAGACCTGACCATCGGACGTCAGGGCCAGGGCATGACTGGATCCCGCCGCCATCGATACTATGGTCTTTCCGGCAAGTGCCCCGCTGGCTGTCACCTCCACTGGCACGCTGCTGCTGGATTGGCTGTTGACACCCAATTGGCCGTCGATGCCCTGCCCCCATGCGAAAAGTTTGCCTTCCGACGTTAATCCCAGGCTGAAATCGCTACCCGCGCAGACCTTCACCAAGGTCTTTCCGGCCAACGCCCCGCCGACCAGCGCTTTCACCGGCAGCAGGCTGGTCGTGGTGGTGCCGTTGCCCAGACATCCATTCCGGTTTTCACCCCAAGCTGCCATGCGGATCAACGGCCATTGCAGCACCAAACTCCTGCCATTTCCGCCATAGTAGTTAGCGAGGTAGTTGTAGGTAACGCCATTGAAGGTCAGCGGAATCGTTCCTCCCTGCGGCGCATTGCTGAAAGTCCCCATAATGAAGGAGGTTCCGTCGTTTTTCACCACCGTGAGATTGGTTCCAGGCGCGGGAGCAAATCCCAGTTGCACATTCAGAGGGCCGGATGCCACCACACCGACACTCTGGAAAGGCACATCGGATCCTGATGTGATCGTCGCCGTCCAGTCCACCAGCGTGAGCGTTGCCATTGCTGTAACCCGATATCCCGAACTGTTGGAGAAAACCGCCTGGTAGGCATAACCGTTTAGCGATGCCATGACGTTGGCCAATGTCAGTGTGCCTGTGGTTGCGGATGCATTGTCAACGATGTCGCTGAAGGTGCCGGCCGTGCCGGTAGGGCTGACCTGCCATTGCACGGTGGAAGGGAATTCATTGCCAGCGGTTGCCGTGAAAGCAACCGTAGCACCAGCGGCCGCGGTCTGACTCACAGGATGCCGCGTCACACTGGGAGGACCCAAATCCAACAGTGCCATGTTATGGCCCCAACCAGCAACGATGGATGATACCAGTCGTCCTGGGGGGGCGCCGCTTGTCGTCACCGCCACTGGCACGGAACTGTGGATCGTGTCTATGGTCCCCCAAGTAAAAATCATCCCGTCCAAGGTGATAGCCACGCTGTGATCCTGACCTGCCGCGATCGCCACCACCGTCTTGCCAACCATGGCTCCGCTGGTGTTGACGGCCACCGGCACGGGGCTTCGTGAAGTGCTGCTGTTGCCGAGTTGACCTGAGCCATTCTCGCCCCAGGCGAACACCTTGCCATCCGCAGTCAAGGCCAGACTGTGAGCGTACCCTGCTGCCACGGCGACGACGGATTTTCCAGACAATTCGCCACTGGTATTGACTATCACCGGGGCCGTGCTGCTGGTAGTGCTGTTGTTGCCCAGTTGCCCGAAGCCATTGTATCCCCAGCTGAAAACCTGACCGTCAGAACTCAGAGCCAGACTGAAAAAATTGCCGCCGGAAATCGCCACGATGGTTTTGGATGCCAGTACCCCACTGGTGTCCACCACGACGGGTATGGAACCATTGCCCAAACTAGTGTGTCCCAGCGCCCCGTAAGCGTTCGAACCCCAGCTATAGACCAAGCCTTCCGATGACAGCGCCAGACTGTGGCCGTTGCCGGCTGCAACCGCCACCAATGCTTTGCCAGTCAACCCGCCGCTGGTGTTCACAGCCACCGGCACCAAACTTTGGGTTAGATTTCCGCTACCTAATTGTCCGGAGTTATTAAAGCCCCATGCATAGGCCATGCCGTCCGAGGCGATGGCCAGACTGTGGTCGTTACCAGCTGCAACCGCCACAAGGACTTTGCCTGCCAACACTCCGCTGGCGTCCACATCCACGGGCACCCTGGTTTTTTGCGTGCTGTTGTTGCCGAGTTGTCCGCTGGAATTGTTGCCCCACGAAAACAGGTGACCGTCCGCCGTGAGAGCCAGACTGTGAAATTGACCTGCCGCGAGGCGCGTCACCGTTTTGCCGGTCATCTGCCCACGGGTCATTACCGCCACCGGGGCGCTTTGGTTGCTTATCCCATTGTTGCCAAGTTGACCGTATGCATTGGTCCCCCAGGCCGCCATCCCCATCAACGGCCATTGCAGCACGAGGCTCCGGCCATTGCCGCCGTAGTAGTTGACGATATAGTTGTAGGTGATGCCGTTGTATGTGAGCGGCACCGTTGCACCCTGGGTTGCGTTGCTGAAGGTTCCGGCGATGAACGCGGGTCCGGTGATTTTCACCACCGTGAGGTGGGTTCCAGGCGTGGGCTCGAATCCAAGCGTTAGATTCAACTCTCCATCGGCGGTGTATGCGGGGGCCGTCACCCCAACATCGATGCCGGACGTGAAACTGAACGCCAGATCTGCGGCAGCTGGGTATGCAAAAACCATCCATCCAAGTGCAACCGGCACAAGTGCCAAGGTTTCTCTGAGGGTACGCATCATCGGAGAATCGGTTAGTTCCTAACCTGATTTTGAGGATATCGAAGAATTCCAGTCTCTGCAATCCGGATCACCAAGATCCATGATTTTTTTGGTCCGCGGAATGGACGCGCAAGCCAGACCAGGCGTGCATCGGCAACTCACTGGCCGGGCGGATCGGAGTCCGCCCCTCCTTGAGGCTGCTCACGCAGCTTCCTGCCGTCGCGGATGGCGGCTCGGTTGGTGGCTTCCACCTGCTGCCGTTGGCGATAGAAACCCTCCCGCTGCTGGTCCTTGGCGCAGGGGGTGAAATCAAGTGTGTCACCCCGCGGTTGGCGGGCGAGGGCGTCCTTGCCCGCTTGCAGGATTGAGAGGGCCTCCTTGTATTGCGGCGAATTCTTGTCGAGCTTGGCGAGAGCGGGCGAAAGCTCCGGCCGGTCGAAGCTGACCCACGGTCCGTTGCTGGAGGCGAAGTTGTCTTGCGAGCAATTCACGCCCGTTAGACGGCTGAGCTGGCCCAGCTGGCCTCCGGTTAGAGGCGAGCGTCCGGCGGGGTTGTTCGGATAGGCGCTGTCGTAGGTCGGATAGTAGGGAGCGTTGATATCGATCCAGGTGATGACGCGGTCCACACTTTCCTTGTCGAGCTTGAGCTTGTCGGGACTTGGGCCCCTATCCGGGGCGTGGCCCTCGACGAGGATTTTCACCAGCGGGCTGACATGTGATCCCCATGAGTACGGTTGCTGGATGCCAGCCGGTCCCGCGCCGATGGTCTTGATGAATTTCTTGCGCCATAGCTCGGTGTAGGCGGCGTTGAAAAACGGATCGCGGTCACCTGCAAGCAAAAGCTTCTTGCCGGCGGGTTTGTCGAAGTCATGGCATTCGACGCAATGCTTGCTGAACACCGGTTGCACCTCGGCCATGAAGCTGAACGAACGCGTGGGCCCATACCATGGCTCAAGCGTGCTGGGCTCTCGGCGCAACGCCAGCGGTGGAACCAGCGCCGGCGGCGGCGCGGCCAGACGGTTGTCGTGGCATCCCACGCAGCCGGTCTTTTCGCCCGATTGGGCGACGGTGCCGCTGCGCATCGATTGGATCATCATGTCATTCTCATCAAGCAGTTGGAAAAAGATGAAGGTGTCCGCCGGCACCTTGAAATACGCGCTGCCATCGGATTCCACCGGCACCGTGCCGAGAATGCGCTTGGCGGTGAAGTCGTGCCAGTTCATGCCCGGTGCCTGGAACCCCTGGCCAAACCATTTGCCATCGGTCCAGGCGCGTTTTTCGGGTGACTCAACGACGCGGATTTTTTTCACCGACCCGCGCTTGACGCCTTGCATGTGAGTCCCCTGATAGACGTCGGTCACATACATCAGGCCGCTGGCGTTGTTGTAGTCGCGCCGCACGGGTGTGGTCGGCGGGCGCGGCGTGGTGGCCAGCGGCATGGCGCTGAAGCAGCCGGGCGCCTCGCTATGGACTAACAACTCGTTGCCGAACACATCGAGGAGATAGATGCCCATGCGGTTTTGCGGGTCGCTGCGCGAGCAGAGGAAGTACTTGCTGCTCAGCGGCCACGGGTCCTCATACTTGGGATTGACGCGCCCGAGGCGGTCGCAATCAAATCTATCACTATCCCTGAGGCTGGCGCGCACGCCGGCCGGCCAGGTGCGGAGAATGGCGGCGTTGCGGTCGGTGTCTATGTTAGGGTCGATGATCGCCAGCGCGCCCCACATGTTCCCGTGATGGGTGCTGAGGATGCAGAGCATTTGCCAGGTGTCCGGGATGAGGCGCGGGTAATACACGGCTGCGGGGTCAGCCTTGTTGTTGCCCCACAAGATCGATTGCTGGGTGCCGTCGGGGTTGACCGTCCAGAACCCGTGGGCGTCGCCAAAATTACGATCCACATATTCCCAGCGTTTGTAGACGATGCGGCCGTCGGGCAGCAGCGCGGCCTGATTCTCGAACAAGGTGCTCTTGGTGATCTGGATGATGTTGGAGCCGTCGCCGTCCATGCGGAAAAGGTTGGCGCCGATGTCCTGGCTGCACATGTTGAACTTCGGCTCGCGGGTGGAGGAAAAAACGATGCCGCCGTCGGGCAGATAGATCGGATCAAAATCGCTCACGTCCGCGGCGAAGGTGAGTTGTTTGAGGCCGCTGCCGTCGGCGTTGATTTCGAAGATATGCAAATTCTCCTTGGCGGTGCGGCGCATGGCGAAGAGGATTTTCTTGGCGTCGAAGTGGACGCAGGGGCTGCGCACGGTGCCCTGCGGGGTTTCAACCAGCGTGCGGATTGCGCCTGAGGCAACATCCAATATTTTGAGCGCGCCGCCAGGGGCGAACTTGCCGTCGGTGGCCTCACCGACCTGGGACAAAGTATCGATGGCATGATAGATCGCGGCATACTGCGGCCGCGCCACGAACACGAGCGGACGTCCACTCACCAGCGGATTGGCTAACAAAGCCCGCCGTTGCAGGTCGGCGAGTTGCGCCGTCAATGCCGCCTTGTCCGCCGCATCATCGTCGGCAATTTTTTGCAGTTCATCGAGTTCCTTCAGAAATGCCGTGCCGCCGGGGTAGCGCTTGCCAAAAGTCGTTGTCAAATCCTCCACCGCCAAGCGCAGCGCGTCGAGGGGCACCGCGCTGCCGGCGCCGCCTTGGGGTGTTAGAACGCGTTTGCGCTTGGCAAAGTGTTCGGTGCTGGCTTGGGCGTCGAGGGTCCCGCTGGCGACGACGTCATCCAGGGTGACATGGCCCCAGCCGCTGCTGTTGCCATCGACAACCCGCATGAAGACTTTCTGTCCCACCAGAGCCGGCAGGTTCCATTGCACGCGGGACATCACTTCGCTGCCCTTGCCGCGGGCCTGGATGTGCTCCTTGCCGTCGAGCGTGCACAGCGCGACATAGGTATCCTGGGCGGTGCCGCCACCGATGAGAAACGAGACCTGCGGCGCGTCTAACGTGAATACCGGCGACTCGATCACGCCGCGCTGGACGTCGGCTGGAGCACCGTTGGCACCCTCGACCGTGGAGAGATGGGCCTTCCCCTGGCGTGAGGCATAAGCGCCTTTGTTGTGATACTCCGGGCGATCGGTCACCACGCGGGCGAACTGGCCCTCAACGACTTTCCAGCCTTGGAGGGCGCCGGTCTCGAAGTCGAAGCACAACTGACCCGCCGCCGGTGCGGCGGGTTCCGCGGCACGGGCAGTGGCTGCGACCCCCAGTGCGGCAGCCAAAATGGCAGCGCCTGCGGCCTGTCGGAAAATAAGTTTGATCATGCTGTAATTTGTGGGTACGCAAGACTAATGCCCGCTCCGCCAAAAGCAATGCGTATCATGCGACAACGATTCAAGGAGCGGCGATCTCCGAATCGCCGTTGGCCATGGACGGTCAATGATTGGAGACTAGACGCTGCCCATTGTCTGCTCATGGTCGTGGGCGATTCGGAGATCGCCCCTCCTTGGGGTGAGGGCGATTCAAGGAACCGCAGCGGGGCGCAGATAGCCTGATTGACTCATTGGAACTCATCAGGCAAATCGCCCCTCCTTGATTATTCTCACACACTTACGATAAACCAACTTCTCAGACAGGATTTGCCGTATTCTGGAGGCATCAGGCGTCTCACTCAAACACCTGCAGTTCACGGATGGCGTAACCCCACTCGGTGGCTCGCTTGGTGCCTAACATGCGGACCCAGCGGGCGGTCACCGGGGTGATGGGGATGGCGTTGATACCGCCCTGGCCGGCGTCATTCTTGTAAACCTCGGTCCAAGTCTGGCCATCGGGTGACACTTGGATGGTGAACGCTTTGGCAAACGCCGCCTCCCAGTTGATGACCACACGGCTGATTTTTTTCATCGCACCCAGGTCCACGGCCAGCCACGACGGGTCGGTCGAGTTGGATGACCAATAGGTAGCCGGATTGCCATCGACCGCCAAATTCGGGCTGTGGGTGCGGTTTCTGGCGGTGACACTCGACGAGGCGGTGGCTGGTTTCAGATGGGCAAGTCCCAGCGCGCGCAACGCGATCGCCGGATCGATGCACTCGATCACGCGCACACTGTGGACCGCCTGGTCATTCGCGCCGCGCAATTCCGCGTCCAGCGTGTAGCTGCCGGGATCTGCGGGCAGGGTGATGTCGTAGCTCAGTTCCGCGCGCCCTAACGGCTCGATGCGGCAGTCTTGTTTGACCTGTGAGATGACTTGACCGCCCTTTCTAACAAACAGCACGACCGGGCCCGTCCATGGCTGGTCCAGATCATTGATGAGGATGACGGGCACCTTGGCTTTCTCACTGATGTTCAAGGAGTCTTTCCAGAAATTCACGCAGAGGCCTACCGGGGCGAAGGCATCCCGCACATAATGGTGGAAATTCGGTTCCCAGGTGAGTTTTTCGACATCGAGCCAGTGGTCGCTGGTCTGGCCGTCGGGCCGCGAATACCCAAGGGCGGTGAAATGCATGACGGCGGCCACCTTGCGGTGAACGCGCCAGAACTCGGTTTCCGCGGCGAGGTAGCGCGCATAGAGCTCGAGCCGTTGGGCGGGGGTGGAATTGGGCCCTAGCAGGTTTTTGTAGAGATCTTTGGTTAGAGTGGTGGGGGTGCTGTCGCGGTTGAGCCAGAGCCAGCCATATTCGTTGATGATGACCGGGTGTTTCTCATCGTTTTTGATGGCGCTGCCCTGCGGCACCGGACTCTCCCCGGCGAGGTTGCGCAGTTTGAAGCCGGAATTCATGAAATGATAGGGATGCGACTCGAAGGTGTCGCCGGGTTCCAGCGGGGCGGAGTAGCTGTTGTCCCACGGCCTGTTTGATAGATCCATGGCGCGTACCTGGCGGACGGCGGGCGAGGTTTCACTGCTGATGGTTTCATTGCTGGCGTCCCAGATGACGACGCACGGGTGGTTCCAGCGCTCGCGCATCCACTCGGTGAATTCCAGCGCCAGTTGGTTGCGCTTGAGCTCCTTGGGCCACTCGCTCCAGCCGGGCCCGCCGAACCAGATGGGAAACTCGTCCTGGATGAGGATGCCTTCCTCGTCGGCGATGCGATACCACATTTCCGGCGGAAAGCCGATGCAGTAGCGCAGGCAATTCCAATTCATCTCCTTGACCTGGCGATGCAACTGGCGCACCCATTTTTCTTTCCATGGCAGGTTGCCGCGGTTGGGGTCCTCAAAAAACCGATAGAGCGTGATGTTGCTGCCGCGCATGAAATACGGTTTGCCGTTGAGCATGGCCTTGCGCGTCACCGGATCAAACTTGAATTCACGCATGCCAAAGCGCGTCTCCAGGGCATCGCCGGCGCTTGTCACTTCGAGCGTGTAGAGGAACGGATCCTCCGGCGACCACAGCCGGCAGGCTTCAATGGGAATCCGCACGTCCAACAATTTTTCCGCTCCGGCGGCAAGGGGTTCAGTGGCGGTGGTCGCCTTGCCGACCACCTTGCCGGACTTGGTCTCACGCACCACGAAGCTGAGGCTGGCGGTGGTTTCCGGGCCCGCATTGCGCACTTGCGTCTGGACCCTGACGGTCTTGTTGGCGACGTCCGGCACGGTCTGGACGTTGAGAATGTGCGGGGTGCCTGATAGAACCAACTCCACCGAATCGAAGATGCCCGGCATGTAGCGTTCCTTTTCGAAATCAAAGCCCGAGGGGATGGCCCGCGTCACCGTGTCGCGGTCCGCACAGACGCGGATGAGCAATTCGTTCTCAGCGGTTTTCAGCGCGTCCTTCAAATCAAAATATCCCGGCGTGAAACTCGGTGCGTGCTCACCTAACGATTTTCCGTTCAGGATCACCCGCGAGCCGAACATCGCCTTGCCGATCTTGAGCATGGCCACCGGCGGGACCGGGCCATCGAGATTGAAGGACCGGCGATACCAGAACGCGTCGCGCCGCTTGTCTTTGGACGGCAAGAGCTCGCGGTTGCCAACTTTCGGGCCCGGATCGTCAAACGCCGGTTGGGCCATGTCCACCAACCCCGGCACCGGCACTGTCCGCTCAAACACGCCCGGCGCCGGATCCAGCTTGCCCTCGGCAATCTGCCATGTGCCATCAAGGGAAAGGGTGCGTCGGGGTGTGTCCGCGCCGCGGGCCAGCGGTGTGATGGCAGCCAGGGCTAACAGGAAAAGTACGGATAGGGATCGAGTCATGGGGAATTCGCGGTTTTTTGATCTCACGCCAATCCCGCCTTGGCAAGGAGCACCTGGGTGTCGTATTCGGGTTTGCGGGGGTTGCGGCTGCGCAGGGCGTTGGCCTCGGCGTCACCGACAAATTCCTCCTTGGCCGCATCCCAGGTGAGTTTGCGTTTGAGCTTCATGCCGATCCACGCGGTGGCACAGGTTTCCAAGCTGCGCGCGGATTGGCTCACGGGCGCCACCGGTTCCTTGTTAGCCAGCACGCTGTCGATCCAGTTGTCATAATGGTCGTGGCTGGCCGGCCAGCGCTTGGCATCCGCGCCGAGCGGGGAAAGGATGTTGGCATTGCTGGCGCGTAAGGCGCTGGCGCCGCCGACCGGGGTGTTGGGATCGCTGGCGGTCACCTTGGCCGCGCCGCGGGTGCAGAAGACCCAGCCTTCGGAGCCTTCGAAGTGGATGCCATTTTCAAACGAGTTGTCCAGAATGAGTTGCACTTCATTGGGGAACATCATCGCGATGTGATAACTGGTGTGCACGGTCCAGACGTCATTGAGCATGAATTCCGCCTGCGCCTCAATGGTCATGGGACCGCCGAGTTCCTGGCCCATCGCCCACTGCGCGATATCGATGTGGTGGGCGCCCCAGTTGGTGATCATGCCCAGGCCAAACCCCTCGGTGGTGATCCAGCCCGGACGACCGATGTCGTGTTGCGGATGAACGCGGCCTTCCATGTAGGGTTGCTCGGGTGCCGGCCCCAGCCAGCGCTCGAAATTCAAGGTCGGCGGCACCGGCATCGGCGCAGGCGCCTTGCCGCTGGGCTTGTCGATGCCCACGCCTATCTTGATGGTCTGGAGCTTGCCGATCCGGCCATTGCGCACGGCCTCACTGGCGGGACGAAACGCGGGAAACGGGTTTTCCGAGCGCTGCTGCGAACCGGTCTGCAAGATCACCTTTTTTGCCAGGACCGCTTTGCGCAGGGCGATGGCTTCGGCAATGGTATAAGCCAGAGGTTTCTGGACATAAATATGTTTGCCTGCGATGGCCGCGGCAACCGCGATCAAGCCGTGCCAGTGGTCGGGCACGCTGACCACCACCGCATCGATCTCCGGGTTGGCCAGCACCTCGCGGTAGTCTTCATACACGCCGATCCTGACCGCGGCCTCGCCCTTTTTTTTGTAATGTTCCTCGGCGTGGGCGGCGGCGGCGGCGGCACGCTTCGAATCCAGATCGCACACCGCCACAACGCGGGCCTTGGTTTGCCTGAGAATTCCGTCCATGTCCCCGCTGCCCATGCGGCCGCAGCCGATCTGCGCGACCTGGAGCTGTTTGTTAGGTGAGGCGGCCGCGAACAAGGAGCCGGTGAAAATGTTAGGCAGGATGAGCATCCCGGCGGTGCCGCCGAGGCTGGTCTTGATGAAATTGCGGCGAGTGGGGTGGTTCATGATTTGGACAGGGAGCTGGGGTGGCCTACACGGATGAATGCCAATAACTTGGCGGAATTGCGCGGCCGGAGCAACCCCGAACTCGGAAAAATTTGGCGGCGGCCAGGCAATCAAACCTCCAGGGAGCGGGGCTAACTCCCTGTTCCTGCCTCCATCCCCTTGTATTCGATTCCGTCCCTCAATGCTGACAGATTTTCGACGGATCCATCGAGAGGGCGCTGGCGTTGCCAGTGAATTTGCCGCGGCTGGCCAGAAACTCGACCAAACCATCAGCCGTCAACCCCTCCGCCGAACACGTGTGAAACCGTGCGTCCATACCGAATTTCTCGCCGATGGCGCTCACCAACTCCGCCCGCGAAAACGCGCGCCCCGCTTGCTGGATCATGTCGATCACATCGTGTCCGTGAATGCTTGTCATGCCCGGAGCCTGAACCGCCCGCTGGATAAATCAAGAACAATTATTCAGTGTTCGAGGTTCTGTATTGTCTTCCCATGCAGGCGCGCTGGTGACAGCGCGGGTGGGGGCGGCGGGGTTGCTCACCGGCATGCGGACTTTGCCCTCCGCATTCTAACGAATGCGCCTACGGGTGGGCTCTGTCCAACAAATACTTCGACGCCTGCTCGACGTCCTTGTCGCCGCGGCCGGATAGATTGGCAATGATGATGGCGTCGCGCGGCAGGGTGGGGGCGCGTTTGATCACCGCTGCCATCGCGTGGGAGCTCTCAAGCGCCGGGATGATGCCTTCAGTGTGGGCTAATGCCTTGAATGCGGCGAGGGCCTCGGCGTCGGTGGCGTAGGTGTATTCCACGCGCCCGCTATCATGCAGGTAGGCGTGCTCCGGGCCGACGGCGGCGTAGTCAAGCCCGGCGGAGACCGAGTGGGTCAGTTCGATCTGGCCGTCGGCGTTGGCC
Source organism: Akkermansiaceae bacterium (assembly GCA_903826205.1). Lineage (GTDB taxonomy): Bacteria > Verrucomicrobiota > Verrucomicrobiia > Verrucomicrobiales > Akkermansiaceae > Luteolibacter. The sequence continues at coordinate 2,202 of CAIKDP010000197.1, read as the reverse complement.
AGCAACCAGGTCTTGGTGCCTTGCAGCACGCCGAGTTTGCCGCCCTGGAAGCGGGCGGCGTGGCGTTCCGGGACAATCCCTTCGCCGCCGGCCTCCACGCCTAACATACGCACCGAGGCATCGTCGAGAAACGGGTGAAACAGGCCGATGGCATTCGAGCCGCCACCGACACAGGCAATCAGCAGATCCGGCAGGCGGCCTTCTTTCGCCAGAATTTGCCGCCGCGCCTCCACCCCGATCACCCGCTGGAAATCCCGCACTATCATCGGAAACGGATGCGCCCCGAGCGCCGAGCCCAGAATGTAGTGGGTGTGTTCGACGCTGGCCACCCAATCGCGCATCGCTTCGTTGACCGCCTCCTTGAGAGTGGCTTGCCCGGCGGTGACGGCGCGGACTTCCGCGCCCATCAGACGCATCCGGACGACGTTGAGCGCCTGTCGCTCCATATCGACCTGCCCCATATAGATCACGCACTCCATGCCGAAGCGGGCGCACACCGTGGCGGTGGCCACGCCGTGTTGGCCGGCCCCGGTTTCCGCGATGATGCGTTTCTTGCCCAAGCGTTTGGCGAGCAGGATCTGACCGATGGCGTTGTTGATCTTGTGGGCGCCGGTGTGCAGCAAATCCTCGCGCTTCAGATAGATTTTGGCGCCGCCCAGCGCGTGCGTCCAGCGCTCCGCGAAATACAGCGGGGTCGGGCGCCCGGCATAGTTGCTGAGCAAGTCATCGAGTTCCGCTTGGAATGCCGGGTCGTCCTTGGCCGTGGCGTAGGCTGCGGCGAGTTCCTGAAGGGGGGCCATCAAGGTTTCCGGCACGAACATGCCGCCAAATGGGCCAAAATGACCGCTGGCGTCGGGTAGCATCGGACGGGTGGAGAGGCTGGGATGACTGGAAAGAGCGGGGACCATGGCCGAAACGAGTGTCCGGCGGCTCGTCCCAAGTTTCAAGGCGAGAATGAGATTCTACAAAAGGAGTCTTCTTTTATAGAATATTTGTTGACACGGTTTAGACACTGGGTAGGGTGGGGCATGGCACACGTACGCTGGTTGGCTCCGTGGAAGGATTCCCTGACAAAGCCTGTGATCTACCACTGCATCAGCCGGGTGGTGGAGCGCCGGTTTGCCTTCGGCAAGGACGAAAAGGAAAAACTGAGGACGCTGATGCGGATGTACGAGAAGTTTTCGGGATGCCGGGCGCTGGCCTACTGCTTCATGTCCAATCATATCCATTTGCTGTTGGAAGTGCCGCCGATGCCCGCCGAGGGATTGACCGATGCGGAGTTGTTGCAACGGCTGCGGGCGATTTGCAGTGAGGTGGTAGTGACCGGGGTAGCGAAGGAGTTGGCGGAGGTTCGACAGCAAGTGAAGTGCGGCCTGGCGGACGAGGTGTTGGTCAGGGAAATTCATGACCGCTATACCTATCGGATGCACAGTTTGAGCGAGTACATGAAGGGCTTCATGCAACGCTTCACCCAGTGGTTCAATCGCAGCCAAAAGCGCAGCGGGGGGCTGTGGGAAGATGCATTCAAGAGCGTGATCGTGGAAGATGGCTGCGCCGCCAGAGCCATGGCAGCCTACATTGATCTGAATCCGGTAAGGGCTGGCCTTGCCACGGATCCGGCGGATTATCGCTGGAGCAGTTACGGTGAGGCGATGGGAGGCGGGCCCAGAGGTAATGGAAAGAAGGCACGGGCCGGTTTGGTGCGGGCGCTGAGGGCCCACCAGGGGTATGACGCGGATGCGCAGTATTGGGCGGGGGATGTGTCCCGGGAATACCGGATGTTGTTGTTAGCGGAAGGGGCGGCGGATGTGTCGATGGGCAAGATGCTCCGCTGCCGGGTGAGATATTTCACCGATGGGGCGGTGATCGGGAGTCGGGGGTTTGTGGATGAGGTGTTTCATCGCTGTCGGAATCGCTTTGGTCCGAAGCGCAAGAGCGGTGCCAGGAAATTGCGGGGGAATGGCGCGGCGGCGGCCGGGGTGCTGTGGTGTGCGCGGGCATTGCAGAAGCAGATCGGAGCAAGCCCGTAAGCCGGTGACACCAGACGGTCTGGAAAATTGTCACAATCGGGAGGTGCCAGCGGGCGGGTCTTGCGTTAGAATGGCGGCATGAGCGATCCCGGAGAGAAACCCAAACGCCGTCCGCGCTACAGCGGCAGGAACCCGCGTCACTTCGCGCAGAAATACAAGGAGCGCGATCCCG
>CAIKDP010000196.1 GCA_903826205.1 Akkermansiaceae bacterium | reverse complement strand
ATTGAGCATGGCACCGTAGCTGCGGCTTCCCAGCCGCAGGCCGTGACCACCGCGTCTCGCGGTGTGTCTCAGGAGCAGCGGCAATCAAGCCACGGAGAGTTCGATCCTCTCCGTGGCATTCTACCCACCAACCACCCCAACCAACCAACAAAACTATGGCTAACTATTACGCAACAGCACGCAGCAACTACTTTGCCGTGAAAGACGAAACCGCATTCCGCGAATGGGCAGGCATCCTTGGCCTGACCATCCTCGAACCCGATCACCGCGACAAGACCGCCGACGGCCTCCTCCGGCTAGGTATTGCCTCCGGATACAATGATGACAGCGGAGGCTGGCCCACCAGCCTGACTGACGAAGAAACCGGCGACTACGAAGACATCGACGTGGCCGAGCAATTGGTCGCGCATCTGGCGGACGGTGAAGTCGCCGTGCTCATCGAAGCCGGTAATGAGAAACTCCGCTACATTTCCGGCTTGGCCGTGGCCGTGAACAACAAGGGCAGGACCGTGATCGTGGATCTCGATTCGATCTACACCGCCGCCCGCAAGCTGGGTCCTAACATCACCCGCGCCGAATACTGAAGCCGAATCATTCGCCCTCCCCGCAAACACAGGCAGGCCGCCATGGAGAACCCACAAAGGGAAAACTCCGTGGCGGCCATTTCATTTCCACCAACTCCCCGTGAAAAACAAACCCAACAACCCAACCCCAAACTAACAATATACAACCCATCCAACATCATGCCCCCAACAACCAACACCATCCAATCCACCTCGCTGTATTTCCGCGAGGGACCATCCGACAAGGAATACCATGCCGCCATCGAACCCAAGGACGACGGTTTCATCGTGACCTTCGCCTATGGCCGGCGCGGCAACACCCTGACTGTCGGCACCAAGACCGAGGCCCCGGTGTCACTCGCAGACGCCACCAAGGTCTTTGACAAGCTCATCGCGTCCAAAGTCGCCAAGGGCTATCAATCCGGCTTTCCGGGTCGCCCATACCAACCCAGCCCCAGCCCCGACGCAGGACGCGACAGCGGCATCCGCTGCCAGTTGCTCAACGCGGTAGACAGCAGTGAACTGGAACGCCTGCTTGGTGATATCCACTACTGCATGCAGGAAAAGCATGACGGCCGCCGCCTGCTGGTCCGCAAACAGGGCATGGAAATCACCGGCATCAATCGCCGGGGGCTTGTTGTTGCCCTGCCCGAACCGATCCGCGAGGCCGTGGCTCAAATCCCGTTCGATGTTTTGATGGACGGCGAGGCGGTTGGTGAAATCCTATATGCCTTCGACCTGCTGGAAGTGAAGGGCAACGACCTGCGCCAGTGCCGCTATCTGGACCGCACTGTCAGCCTGTTGAGGTTGCTCGACGACGCCAGTCCGGCCCTGCGTCCGGTGAGCACCTTCATTGATTCCGCCGCCAAGCGCCGGATGTTCGAGAGCTATCGTCAAAACAACCGCGAAGGCGTGGTCTTCAAGAATGTCGATGCACCCTACAGCCCCGGACGCCCCAACACGGGCGGCACGCAACTGAAATTCAAGTTCGTGGAATCTGCCTCGTTTGTGGTCACCGCCCGCAATGCCAAGCGCAGTGTCTCGCTCGGGCTCTTTGATAACAAGGGCGATGGCAACACGCTGGTGCCTGCTGGCAATGTCACCATTCCGCCCAATCACGCGGTACCGGCAGTGGGTGAGGTAATAGAGACAAAATTCCTCTACGCCTTCAGGGAAAGCGGCTGCATCTACCAACCGGTCTATGTCGGCAAGCGCTGCGACATCCCGGCCAGCGAATGCACAACCGACCAGCTCAAATACAAGTCTCAGGCGGAAGCCGCCTGAAGACACAAGACGACAAGACACAAGACGCAAGATTAGAGCCAGGGGACCGTGCATCAGCACCTCTTCGCTTGAGTCTTCAAGTCTTGTGTCTTGCGTCTCTCTTTCGGCAAGGCACCTGAGGCAAGCCCGGTCGCACGACACGCGCAGCGCAACCGGGGCAACACGGGCCGCCATGGAGAATTTTCCCCAATTGGGGAATCCATGGCGGCCCACCACTTTTTGAAGCACCAAATCCCAAGCACCAAATCCGAAACGAAGAACCCCAACAACATCCAACCCCAACACCCTACCCATACAACATCATGAAAATCACATCCGCCATCATCACCGCGATGCCACGTCCCATGCCCGACGGCATGTTCGACCCCATGCCGGAGGTCATCGCCACCTTTGAGGACGGCTCATCCAAGAGCCTGTTCACATTCTATCCAGACGAAGTCTCGTTCCGGGCGTCCGAGTTCATCGGGCTCACCGAAGACGAAGCCGGGTCGCTCTTCCACCGCAAGGACGTCTCATTCCTCCAATCCTGATCCAGATCCAACAACCAACAACCCCAAACAAACAACCCCCAACAAAACAAACCAACACCCCCAATGAACAACCTGTTGACCCAACCCACCCGTACCAAAAAACACCACCGGCTTGATCCGGCTGAAATCGTCGCCCTTGCCGCGTTGTCGGCAGTGGGTGCCGTGCTGCGCAATCCCCGGCTTGCCAACCTCGACATCCCGCCGGCCATGCGCGCCGACGTGACTTTTGAGGGTTGTGCCGGCAGCGGGCAGATCACGGGCATCGAGATCTTCGGCCCCTATGACCGACCTCTGGAATATCACGAATCCGAGCGTCTGCTGGAAGTCTCGCTGCCCGCTGCCAGCGGCGACAAGATGCCCATCGGCAGACTGCTCAACGGCGCGCTACTGTCCCTGCTTGAAGTCCGCCACCCAGGCTGGGTCGACGAGGAAGGCTGTGAGGGCCGCGTTGAAATCTTCTGGGTGCCACGCCCGGACGGCACAACCGAAACCCAAGTCGGCGGCACCATCGGCTACCGCAGTCTTGTCACCCACACCTATGAATTCCGCTCCGCCAACGGCGAGCTGACACCATGGGACACCTAACGGTGAACCGTCCGGGAGACGCAAGACTGCAAGACCCAAGACGCAAGAAAAAAACCGGTGGACCGCGCCATTGCGCATCATCCTCTGCTCTTGCGTCTTCAAGTCTTGTGTCTTGCGTCTCCCGTATTCCCTATAACCTCTAACCTCTAACCCATAACCTATAACCACCCCATGAAAACCACCATCAAGGACAATGTCCTGCACATCGAAATCCCGCTGCACACCCCGCGTCCCTCAGCCTCCGGCAAGACGCTCACTGTCGCCAGCACCAACGGCAACCAGCCCACCGAAGTCAAAATCAACGGCCTGCCCGTCATCGTCGGCCTCAACGCCTACATCAAGCCGGAGAGGTAAAAGCTGAAACGCTGAAAAACTGAAACGCTGAAATGAGCCGGAGGATGGAGCCTAACCGCCCGTCCTCTGGCTTCTCCGGCTTTCAGACCTTCGACCTTCAGACTTTTGACATCTCTCCAATCCAACATCCAACATCCAACATCCAACATCCAAAATTCAAAATTCATGATCACCATCCCCGTCTCCGCCATCAAGGCCGCCCGCAAGCTCCTCACCCGGATTCACTTCGAGCGGCTCAAGCTGCCGGTTCTCACCCATGTGCTCGCCACCATTGATGCCGCCGGGCTCACCCTGGCCGTCAGCGATCTCGACCACTGGCTCGAAACCCGGCTGCCAGCCACCATCGACCACACCCCGCCCGACATCACACGCTTCCTCATCCCCGCCGCCGCTCTCGCAGCCGCAGCCAGGGGCGACCAAGGCAGCAGCGTGCAATTCGAGTGCCCGGCCACATCCGATCCAAACAAGCCCGTGCTCAAGCTCTCCGTCATCTGTGGCAAGATGCCGGTGGAAACTGTCTATCAACCCGAACCCGCCTCCGGCTTCCCGGAGCGTCCAAGCATCCAAGGCCACATCACCACCGT
>CAIKDP010000195.1 GCA_903826205.1 Akkermansiaceae bacterium | reverse complement strand
TGGCGACGTTGCCGAGCCCCACCATCGAAGCGGTGACGCCACTGACCGTGCCGGTGAACGTGGGTGAGGCGAGAGGCGCTTTCAAATCGAGTGCCGATTGTTGTGCCGTGGAAACCGGCTTGCCTGCGTCGCTGGTGTTGGCGACGTTGCCGAGCCCCACCATCGAAGCGGTGACGCCGCCGACCGTGCCGGTGAACGTGGGGTTGGCCAGCGGGGCTTTGAGCAAGTCATTGCCATTGAGTTTGTTCACCGCTGTTAGAAGCGTGTCGCTCGCGGTGATGGTTCCGGAGCCGGAGACGTAGCCGGTGAGCGCCTTGCCGGTGACGGTTGCCGCAGAGATCGCCGTCACTCCCTGGCTGCCGGTCACATCGCCCGCCAACGGGCCGGTGAAATTCGCCGCGCTGCCAGCGGTGGTGGCGCTGGTGGCCGTGGTGGCGGTGGTGGCGGTGGTGGCGGTGGTGGCGCTGCCAGCGGTGGCGGCGGAGTCCGCCAGCATTGCGTAGGGTGAAGCGAGCAACCGTTGATCGGGAGTCATCAATTGGAAGCCATTGCGGCCATCGTTGAACCACACCCGCAGTCGCACATCGGCGTGGTCAAGCGCACTCGTTGGCACCACGGTCATATTTGGCAAGGCGGTATCTCCCAGTGAGACCGTGTAGAGCCCCTTGGTCACCGCCAGGGTCACTGCGGCCGTCGGCTGGGCACCGGCTTGGCTCGTCGCGTCATTGCTCCAATAGCTCACTGAGCCATCCGCATTGACCAGCGCGAACTTGAACTGGCCATTGCCATCAAAATTCACACCGTTGACGGCGATGCGGCCCTGGTAATTGAGGGCCTGCGGCACAGCCGCGAATGATGATAGAGAAAGCGCTAGACAGGCAGTCCAAAAGACAAGCTGGCGGGTGATTGTGAGTTGGGTGAGAAGGGTCATTGGGGAGTATCGGGGGTGGGGGGATGCGCCGAGGGCAGGCGCCCGGGAACGGGGGCTTGGCGGGCGGGCGCTGCGGGCCTGACAGGTTCCGGCGCGCCGGCCCGCAAGCCAAGTCCGCCATCCGTCGCGTAGAGCGTGTGCTTGTCGTTAGAGAAGCTCAGTTGGAGATTTCCCTGCGGGGATTTCAGCAGGCTCATCTCGTTCTTGTTGAAAGCAAACCACTCGGGGGCGTCGGCGGGCGGACCAGCCGCGGCTGCGGGTATCAGGCCGAAGGCATTGTCATCGCGCAGGCGCTTGAGCAAGGCGGGCGACGCTTCGACCACCAGGAACCACTGCCATTTTTGCACGCTGTCCGCGTCTATCCACTCGCGGCGTTCCGCATGCAATATATGATCCTCGGCGGTCGGACTCGCCCACAACGCCCGCTGGAAAATCTTCACCGGATCGTTCTCGATTTTTGTCGGCGGATCCGCCTTGGATGCCGTGGTGGACGCTTGGTCAACGTGCGGCACCAGTAGCCCCCGCCGCGCATCATGCCCTCGCCAGCCGAGCCAGCCGAGCGCCACGATTGCGAGGACGATGAGAAGTAGATGAAACTTTTTCATGAGCTGCTCAGTTCCCGGCATGCGAATACGTCCGCAGATAGAGTTGCACGTCGCTCACGCTGCTGACGAAGCGGTTGAGGGCGGTTTTTTCGTCGGTGAGTAAGCTGACGGCCGGGATGACGATTTTCCAGCGGGTGTTCCAGGCGCTGCGGCCAAGCAAGCGGCTGCAGCTGTATTCGACCGGGGGAGCGCCGTTGAAGAGTTCCTTGTCGGCCACGGCGCGGAACGCCTGGTGTTTGCGGATGATCCACGGCTGCGAACTGAGGGTGCCATTGGCATCGAAGAACTGCGTGCTGTTGAAGTCACTGCCACCGAGATTGTACGGCAAGGGCAGTGCCTGGTCCTGCACACTCCAGGTGCGCAGGTTGTCAACCTCACCCAGTGGCGGGGCCCGCATGCAGTCGTTGCCGCAGGGAATGAGGTAAACGTATGGCGTCGCGCTGAGGATGTTCGCGGCATTGGTTGCATCCATGGGCGGACCGCCGATGGAGCTATCCATGCCGACGTATCCCGGCAGGACGAGACCCGCGTTGGTGATCACCGTCGCGTAGCTGCTGGGCGAATAAACGTGGTCGCCGCCGCATAACTCCAAGCCAAAGAAGTTTTTACCCGACTCGATGGTGGTGCTGAAGGGGATGATGATTCCCGGCACCGCGCTGCCATCGGGCTTTTTGATGTTGAGGCATTGGCTGGCAACGTCCGCATCGTTGAGCACGTTGGAGACGATGTGTTGTTCCAGCGTCTGCTGCCAGGCGGCGTTGTCGCTTGTAATCGTCGGGTCGTTCTGAATCCGGAACAACTCCTGGCGCAGCGAAAATACCGTGCCGTTGTAATCCGGGTTATTGATCCCGAGGCGGTGCTTTGCCACCGAAAAATCCGCGTTGAGCTGAGCCATGGTGCCCGCCAGGCCCGCATCGCCGAGCGTGCTAACCGTTGATTGCGGCACACCACCGGATAGATCACCGAGCGAGCGGGAGGCGACGATTTTACTGAACACCGTTTGCCCCTGCGGCGATCCGAGCAAGCCGGTTTCGTAGTCATAGGCCTTGGCCGCCAGATAGGTGTAGCGGTTGGCCAGATCGTAAAGCGAACGATACTGCTCGAGCGCCTCGTTGCGGAAGGTGCGGAACGTCAGATCCTTGGTCCGGTAGCCTTGAATGATGGACGCCGCGCGCTGCCGGAAGACTTCCCGATCGGCAAGAATGCGCAAGCCTTTTGCAATCACGTTATTGACGTTTTGCAGCGCCGTCTGATGACTGATCGTCAGTTGCATGACGGTGTTGGCTTGGGTCGTCACGTCGCGGTATGCCGCGTCGTATTCGTAGGCGAGTTGCACTTCCTCGTGACTGAAACCCGCTTCGGTCATCTGGACTGTGAGATTGTTCTCAATGGATTTGGCGATGATTGCAGCTTGGCCTCCAGCCGTACCCGCCAAAACGCCGGCGACCTTGGCAATACTGCTGCCGATCATCCCCGCAAACTTGAGAGCCCCGCGGATGGGCGCAAATGCATCGAAGGAAAAGCCCTCAACGGTCGGCACGGTCTCTGATGCGGCAGCCGCACCTTCGCTGGCCTTATTTCCCGCTTCTTTAGCGAGTTCCTTGGTGGTCTCGAAATACAATTCCACTTCCGAGAGGGCCAGGACTGCGGCATTCATGGCGTGGGTCATTGTGATGGCCGCTTTATGGGATTTCACCATGTCTGCAAAGACATCGCCCTTGTGCTGCATCTCTGCCACGCTCTTTTGGAGATTAATGTTAGCCGCCGATATCGCCAGCCAGCTCTGTTGAGCATCTTGCAGGGCTTGTTGCAACTCCCCGGTCTCCGGCCGTGAACCCAGCCCGCCAGCCTGCCAAACATTGTTGTATTGCACCCACTGCGACGGCGCGACAGTGACCGTGTGCGAGGTGACGCTCGTGCCCGAGTTATAGCCATTGACGACATCGGTGATGCTGTTGCCGGTGAATTCCTTGATTTGATTGGCCTCCTTCAGGTTGAAGCTGAACGTTTTGCTGGTATCCACCAAATCGTTGGGTCGATCGACGATGAACCAGTGGTTTAAATCCGGACCCGCATACCCTTGGGCATAAAGTTTACCCGCGCCGATGTCACCGGAATACGGACGCCCGTAGATGTCAATGAGTTGGCCGACATAGGCCCCCTCCTGGGTGGCGATATCCGCCGTGTAGTTGTCCACCGTGTTGGTCTGGTCGCGCAGGGATCCGGTCATCACTGCCGCCTGGTTGAAGGCACCCGCCGAATTGTTAAGTGCCGTTAGCGCCCGCTCGTAGAGCTGCTCAAAATGACTCGGACCCACCCCACCGTTGCTAGAGATGTAGCTTGGATTGATATCAAAGCACACCGCCCCCGGGCTCAAACCCAGCGGATTGAGGTGGGCGTAGGCATTGTCGAGCGTGCTCTGGAAACTCTGGGCCGTGGCCACCAAGGCCCCGAGTTCCGGCACGGTGGTGCGGTCGATCTTTTGAATGCCCGTGTGATAATTATCCACATCCGGCAAGATCGCGTTGGCCATCGCCCAGTGCACCAGCGCGCCTTGGGCGCTGCGGCTGATGGTTTCGTCCAGCCCCCAATGGCGGGTCACGCCGGTTTGGGTATTGGTTGGCGTGTCGTCGCGGAATTGCGACCAGCCCATGGCAGGATCATCCTTGTAGGATTGGCGGAAGGTCAGCGCACATATCTGCTCCGCGGTTTTCGCCAGGTTGTTGGCAGAGGCGGCAAACTTGCGTTCGTCCTGGAAGTCCACAGTCACCGGCACGCCCAGCACGCTCACCGCTTCCGCACTTGGCGTCCAGGTGAAGTTTTGATTCCACAGCAATCGATAGTATCCGGTTAGAGCGGTGAGGTAGTGGCCATAGGCATCGCCGTGGCCTTGCGGGAACATCCGCTGGGCATCCGTCGCATCAACCACGCCATTGGCGGTGCTGCTGCCGACCTTTTCCTTGATGTTGTAATTGACCGCGTAGATCGCCTCGCCGCTGTTGATGCCGTGGGTGTAGTTCCAATACAGGCGGTTGTAGGCGGGAGCGCTGGCCACACCGGGGCTCAATAAATCATCGCGCCCACGCAGCAGCGCCATCTCTTCATCGAGCGAACTGGCGACCTGGCCTTCAAACGTAAAGCGGCTGGTATTGACCGCGCCATTATCCAGCGAGATGGTCGGATTGGCAGCGTCGGCAAAAGCCTCATTGCCCAGGATCGTGTAGAGATCGTTCAAATAACCGGCTGCCAACAGCAAGGCGTTGTTAGTGTCCGGGTCGTTGACATTGGCGTCGATGCTCATGCTCTTGGCGCGGTTGAGCACGGTTTCATAAATCCCGATGAGGCCGGCACCGTTGATATTATCCAGGTTCAGTGCCAGATCCCCTTCCCACTTGGAGCCCGCCTGGGTGAGCATGCTCACATCGGTATTGACCGCCGTGTTGGAGAGATCCTTGACCCGTTGGGTGAAGGGATTGATCGCAGCGAGCACCCGCTTGACCCAGCCCTCGGTGAACTGTGGTGCCGCCCAGCGCGACCACGGCGTGCCCAATACATTGTTGGCGCTGGCCTTGGGCCGGTAGCGCATCGTGAACCAACGGTCGTTGAGCACAAACTGCGGTCCACCAAACGGATTGAGCGGCGAACCGCCGATGATGGCCGTGTTGCTCAGAAGATGGTTAGGGTCGGCCGGCGTTTGCCAGGCGCTGACGCTGCTGGTCACCAAGTCGGTTTCCAGCGCCGCCTCGAGTTTGAAGTTGAGGGACGACATCGTGTTAGGGTCGGCCTGGGTATAGACAGCCACTTCGATCGTGTTGGTTCCTGCGGTGAAATAGCTCGGCTCGACGCTGAACTGCAGCGGCAGCCCGTTAGGTGTCAATCCCGTGCTGGCACCGCTTGAGCTGAACTGCGGGTCCGGCGCGTTGAATGCCAGAGCCACCTTGCCATTCACATACAGCACACAGCCGTCGTGATCACCCAGAGTCGCACTGAAGACGATCCTGCCGGGAACGCCCGCAGTGAAGTCGACCGGGGTATTGGCCTTCAGCATGAGCGAGGGATAGCCCGCGGCAATCTCGGCGGCCGTGTAGCTCGTCTCATCGATCACTTTGATCGGCTGGTTTTGCGCATCCAACACGAACTTCACCGGGTAAACGTTGAGCGAACGGGGCAGCGGCAGCGCCGCGCCTGCGGCGGCGTATTGCGCCGTGCTGGCCGTCAGTGCGCCCGGATCGCTGACAAGGGTCCAGGTGTTATTGTTGGCCGCCGCATCGCCGATGCGCGGGGTCATCACACTCGAGTAGGTGGCTGGCGCGCTGGCCTCGCCGGTGCTCCAGCGCCAATCGAACTCATAGTCATCCGGCTTGCCCGCAAAGTCCGCGCTGTGGCGCAAGCTCACCTGTTCGTCGAGCGGATTGCTTGAGGTGAGCACCTTCAAGTCCCCCGGGTAAAGTTGGTTGGCGATCTTGAAGACCTGCACCACCACCGGATCGCCGGACGGAGTGAAGGCGTTGCCGTTGCCAAAGACCATCGTCACATAGCCAGTGCCTTGGCCCGTCGCGGTGAGCGCATAACTATCCACCGCGGTCTCAGCACTGCTGATGACGGCCAGCGCCTTGTCGCCAACAATCACATTTTTGCTGGCGTCGACAATATATGATCCCACCTTCGCCGGATCGGGCTTGAAGGTCTGCACTTGGGTGGTGAGCGCGTCGATCGCTTTATCCCACGACGACTTGTCCACATCGCCCGTCGGTACCAGATTTTTGACCATGGATTCCTCGGCCGACGTCAGCAAATTCAGATCCAAGTAATCGTCGCCGATGATCTGCTGGTGGAACTGACCGATGAATACCAGCGTGCCCTTGGTGCCGCGCAGCGGATCCAGATAGATCCGTTGCTGCAAACTCGGCGGCAAGGTCTGGAAATAGCTTTTCCCCTGATAACTCGTCGTCTTGATCGCACCGGGCAAAGCTGCCAAGCCGACGCCCGCGGCGTCGAGCGCCACGGTTTTTTCGCGGGTCGGGTCGTGCAAGGTCACGCTGTTTTTGAGCAAGCTATGGCCGGTATCTCCCGCGATGGACTGCTGGTAAAACACCTGCGCGCTTTTCTGGCCGCGCACCTGCGGCAGGCCGAACTTCGGCAGCGTGAGCGTCTCAGCCACCCGCAGTTGCGGCGCGTTGGCCGGCCATGCCGGATGATAGGTGAGTGCCAGCGGCGCATCGATTTGATCAGGCACATCTGCCGTCGCGTAGGCATCGATCGCTCCCGGCGTTAGAGCCAGGCCGCTACGGGCTGCCGCGCGCAAAAACGGCAACGGGGTGCCCACCGCAGGTTGTGCGGCCAGGCTCACCCCGGGGATGAAAAACCCGGGCTGATTGAGGTAATAGAGTTTCATCGTCAGGGCAGGCGCATACGCCCACGACTGGGCAGTGGCCGCAGCCACGGTTCGTGAAAGCAGCAGGGTCTTGGCGCTGGTGTTGATGCTCACGATTGACGCGCTGCCGGTGATGCCCGCACCGCTAACGGCCATGCCAACGACCAAGCCGGTGGTGCTGGCGAGCGCAACAGTGGCGGTGCCATTGGGAGTGGAGCTCACTATCAATGGATCACCGTGAGGCCCGCGATGAACCCAGGTGAATCCCTTGCGATCCTGGAAGGTAAAGCTGGAGTATGCGGCATCCGACTTGAAAAGGTTATTGGCGGGCGCATCCACCGCGCTGAGAATTTCCACATCCTTCGCCTTGCGCGCCGTGCCCGTGCCCGTCATCGCCAGAGGCAACAGCGGCAGTGGATACGGTTTTACTAACAAGGTGCCCGCCGTCGCCGTGTAGTCGAAGCCGAAGGTTTCATTGCTGCGCAGCACTTGATAGGCATGCATCGATGGCCGTTGGTCGCTCGCGTCGGTGTAGGCCACCAAGACATAAGGCTCGGAGGTGTAATTGGCCGCAAGATAGGCGCTGGCCGGTTGGGTGGTTAGGCTGTTTCTATAGATGTTCAAATCCTCACGCAGGGCATAGGCCCGGCCGCCGAGCATGAACGCGTGTTCCTCGTTGGGGTTGTACCCGGGTTGGGTGAAATCATTTTGCACATACACGCTGCCGGCTGCCTCCGGGCCTGGCAAATCGCCGGTGCCCACGCCCTGCGCAATGACGATCTGCGATGGGGCGGTGGGGTAACTCACCGTGTAGCGGCCGATTTTTCCCGGCACATAGAGATCCTTGAAATCGGCACTCGGCGCGGCGGTCTTTTTGTACCAGCGCACCGTCAGCATGTTGTTGGTGGGCTGGGCATTCACCGGAATGATCGCGCCCGCGTTGGCCGCCGCCACCCCGACCACCGTCGGATCGAGGTATCCCGCGGGGTAATAGTTGGTCCCGCCGGAGATGAAGCCCGCGTTCTCATGGCCCGCCGGAGTGACCAAACGCGTGCCCACCATGGCTGTGCTGTTGATCTGCGCGTTGCCATCCTCCTCCACCGTGTATTTCAAGTCGCTGGTCGCACTGGCAACCACCGTCGAAAGCACATAGTGGGTGCGGTCGGTGATGCTCGTGATCGTCCCCACAAAACTACCGTCCGCGGCACTGACCGTCATCCCCACTTCCAGAGCGAGGGTGCTATCGACGGTGACCATCGACGTAGTGGTGCTGTAGGTCGCAGCCAAGACATAGGAGTTGGGCGCTAGAGTATGGGTGAAGTTGATGGTGGCCGTCGAGTTGCCGAGGTTTTTCGAGATCGTGTAGTGGGTGGCGTCAAGGATACTGACGATTGTGGCAGAGCCCGTGATCCCCGTGCCCGTGACCGTCATCCCCGCAACAAGGCCCGCCGTGCTCGCCACCGTGACTATGGTCGGACTGGAGGTCGAGCTGAGTGTTTGGCTCCGAGTCTCCGCCTGGGTGTAGAGGTTCACATACCAACTCGCTCCGGAATTGGTGAACTTGAGCAAGGCCCGGTTGCGCTGGTCCGCTTGCAATGTCACATACAAGCGCTGGCTGGCCACGTCGAGCTGAGCCTCCGCCTGTGCCGGGTCGTCTTGATAAACAATGGCCGGCAGTGCGCCGCCGGAGAATTGGATTCCTGTGGCCGGAGTGCTGCCGCCCGCACTCACTGTATTGTGGGTGTAGTCGCTCAGATTGGGTGACCAGCGCAGCCAGTAACGATCCTGATACTTCGGCCATTGAATCGAGTAATCGCCGGTCTCCATCCAATAGAAGACCACCGTGTTGTAGGCCGTGGGAGAGCTCGGGTTGCCGTCGTCGGGGGTGTTGGCATCCCCTGTGGTCCTCTCGGCAAAATACTGGGTGCTCCCGTTGGTTTGCACAGTGGTGGCATAGTAGCCGATACCTGCCGCACTGAGCACTGGCGAGGCCGCCAATGCCCCATCCCCGTCATGCGGCAAAATGGGCTTGCCCAGATTGACCGTGGCATAATTGATATCGGGGGCACGCACGATGTCCAACACGTCCACACCGATGGATTCATAGACATTGTTTCCCAAGCGGACGTTGCCGAGGTATTCGACCAGGATCCGGCCCTCGACATTGTATGCCTTGATCTGACCAATGCCGCCGAACTTGTCGAAAAACAGGGTCTTCAAATTGGGAGTGAACGACGAGGCACCGGGAATATCCACCTCGGTGGCCACCGCCTTGGGCACGCTGCTGTTGTAGATCGGGTTCACGGTGGTAATCCGGCCATCAGTGACCGACACCCGGGGCCCATCAAAGTTGTTTTCCGTCCAATATATCTTTCGCACTTTGCTGACCGTATTCGATGACACTGCAAACGTTTCATTCAGCGTGCCGTATACCCCGCCCGTCGCCACCAAGGTCACCCAGGTGATTTGCACCAACCCGGGCTGTGAGGCGTAAACTTTTTCCGCGTGGGGACTGTAATAATAGCTCGTCGCGGGCGTCACCACCACGCTCAGCGAGCTGGAAATCGACAGGTTGGCATTGCCCGCCAAGGTGACGATATTGCCTGTGATCACGGTGATCGGTTGCCCCAGCAAACTCGCCCCAACCACCAGTCCGGGCGTCACACTGGCGACGGTGACCTGGCTGCTGCTCGTGTCGCTGGCCGTCACGTTCACCGAGTAAGCCGCCACCGGCGTCGTGCCGTTAATGATTTCCCCCGGCTCCACCGGCTTGATCCGCCAGTAACCGGCGGGTGCCGGCGTCTTGCCGTCGGCCATCACCAGCGGCGGCGTCATCACCTCACCCATGAAATAGCGCGGCACCCCCGACGCAAACACCCCACCCAAAAAACTGTTCTCCAACACCACGGATGGAGCCTTGACTCCTACCGCGTTAGACGGATAGGTCGCGGCGTAAACATAAGTCCCCGGCACAGGCGCCACCGCCTTGGCGCTGCTGGATCCAGCCACTTGGCCCATGCCTTGAAAGTTGCTCAATGGCGTCTGATTATACGTCGATTGGTTGTCGATCTGGTTCGCGGCTGTCCCCTGCGCAGTCGGCGGACCATAAGGCACAGCAGCTGCTCCCGCCGCGGTGTAAGGCACGTAGAGCCAGTTGAAGTTGCCGGCGGACGCATCGTAGCTCTGCGCCTGGATGGCGGGGGCGGCCATCACGGCAATCACTGCGGCAAGGCGGCGGATTAAGCGGGTGTTCATGGGGGGGGACTGTTTCAGCTTTTACCTTACCGCGCCTTGTTGAGGAGTTTCTCGAGAGCGGCGAGCCTGGCGTCCAACGCGGCGATCTTGGCGTCCTTCTCCTTGAGCTGCTTTGCGAGTTGCTGGGTGGCGGACACATTGAGCATGGCGATGGCATCGTAGTCCACCGAGCGGAAGTCCTTCACCTCCCGGCCATACACAAACAATTTATCCGTATCTTCTTTCCAATCGGTGCGGAAGCCGCCTTTGCGCAGTTCCAGCACCTCGTGCACCGACTGCTTCTTGTCGCCGATGAGCTTGACCCGCTCGCCCACCTTGAGATCGCTCGCCAGTTCAACCCAGCCATCCTTGACCACCGCCATCTTGAAAACATCCGGCACCACGTCCGTCGAGCGACTGACCGCCTGCGGATAGATTTTCTCGACCTGCTGCGCGATGACCTTCTTCTGCGGCCGATTGCCGAGCACCACCACGTCCTTATACACATAATCAGTGACCTCGATTTTCATCAGGGTCGCGAGATCCGCACCGCCATCAGAGACATTTTTGATATCTTTGATCCGCGCGTCAGAGAGGGTGATCAGACCCGCTGCCCGCATCCAACTATCTGTGTTGATGCCTAGGTTATTAACCCAATAACCTCCATTATACGAGATGTTTGAAGCCAACCAGGCGCCATAAGCCCCACTGGCTGAGGGCCCTCCACTCACATCCAGTCTTGCCGCTGGTAAATATGTTCCGATGCCGACGTTGCCGCCTCCCAGGGCAAGCAAAACGGGGCCATTGTGATAATTGTTGAGGTAAAGATTATGACCGCTCTTCGCGTCCAGGTGAAGATTGCCATTCGATGTCTGAATTCTGGGTGCGCTGAAATCGGAGCTATTCCACCCCCCTAGTAACAGGGATTCGCCGTAGCTTACATTCGGCCCAAGACGAATGCCTGCAGCATCACCCGAAGCGACATCCACTTTGTAAGCCGGGGCTGTGGTTCCGATGCCGACGTTGCCGGACGGCATCAAACAGATATCATCATTGAAGTCGTTTTGAGCGCTGATAATCAATTTGCTGGCTTCACCAGCACCCCCAAGCGTCGAGGCATCTTGATACTGGATAGATGCATAATCGGTGGTAATATTGCCGCAGCTGCGGAAAGTAATGCTACTGGCTCCACCAGCGTTCCCGTGCTCGAGGATCAAACTGCCGGAATTGATGCCGGCAACACTGCCTGTAGCTTCATAGAGATGAAGTTTGCCCAATGGTGACATTGTCCCGATGCCGACGTTGCCGCCTCCCGCGATGCGCATGAGTTCGGTCATGTTGGCCGAACTGCCAGTGCCGAAGGTGATGGCGTTAGAGGAATTTTCGGTATGAATTTGCAACTGGCCGGCTTGTACACCCAATCCACTGCAGGTCGTTCCAATGCCAGGGTAGAGTGAGATTTTCTCCCCAAGAGTGGCTCCAAAGCTGAGCGGGGCAACGGGTGGGGTGGCGCCTGTGCCGATGCCGACGTTGCCACCGTTGGGGTTGAGCAGGAGGTTTTGTGCGCCGGTGCCTTCCTTGAATGCCTGGATGAAGCCGGTGCCAGTGCCGGTGCTGTCCACGCCGAGGCGCAGGCGCTCGGTGATGTCGTCGGCGGTGATGAGCAACTGGGGGGTGGAGGTGCTGGTGCTGGTGTTGGCACCGGTGATGGTGAAGAGCGCGGGTGGGTTGGTGTTGCCGATGCCGATGTTGCCGGTGTCCAGCGCGGTGAGAGCGGTGTTGCCGTTGGAGCCGAGTTGTTCGGCAAATTTGGCGCGGATGGCGAAGGCGGAACTCACAATCTGCTGGCGCGGCGTGATTTCATTGTCCACCGCCGCCGTGCCGTCGTCGATGGTGACGCCGAGGTAACGACTGGCTCCACCAAAAACCCCGACGTCGCTAATTTTCACCGTGGGCAGGCCCTTGCCCGCCTCAGTGTAGCCGAAAGTGCTGCCGACTGTGGCGACGCCCTGGCCGATGAGCACGCTGAATTCACCATCGGAAATCGTCACCGTCTGCTGCTCGGAGTAGAGCAGATCCGTCGCCAAAACGTTGGTGGCGTGGTCCCAAACCCGGAAGGTGACCGTGCGGTTCACCGGGGTGCCCGCGCCGACCACCGCGCCCGTGGCGTCCAAGGCGCGTCCCTGGTAACTGATGTAGCCGGGCACCGCGCTGGTGATGGTCTGGGCCTGCGCGCTCTGCAACACACACAGCGCGATGATGGATAAGATGATGTTTTTCATGATGGTGGAGAGAGAGTTAGAGGTTAGAGGTTAGAGGTTTTCCAAGGAAAAGCTGAAAAGCTGAAACAAAGAGCAAGAGGAGGCGCGAAGCTTTATCTTCATCCTCCCGACTAACTTGGCTGTTACAGGCGGCGGGCGTTCGGCGAGCGTTCGACTGAGCT
>CAIKDP010000194.1 GCA_903826205.1 Akkermansiaceae bacterium | reverse complement strand
TGCCGTCGCCGTTGATGATGACCGGCTGGCCCGCCTCGATCCGGCGGCGGAACGCTTCCAGGGCAAGGTCGGGCCGCTGTCCCGGTCCCCAGACCGAGAAGAACCGCAGGGCGAGGAAGCGCAGGCCGTGCAGGCGGGCGTAGAGGCGACCCCATTGCTCGCCGTGGAGTTTGGTCAGGGCGTAGGGGCTGCACGGGTTGGCCGGGGTAGATTCCTCGGCCGGCAGCGGCGTGTCCGGGCCATAGACGCTGGACGACGAGGCGAAAACGAAGCGGGGGATGCCCATGCGGCGGCAGAATTCCAGCAGGCGGATGGTGCCGATGACGTTGGTGATCTCGTATTCCATCGGGCGGTCCATCGACGGACGCACACCGGCCAGCGCGGCAAGGTGGACCACGGCGTCGAAGGTCCGGTCGGGCAGTCCCCCCTTGCGGATGTCGCAGACGTGGAACGCCACACCCTCTGGCAGCGGATCCTTTGGCGGGATGTGGTCGAGGCCGGTGACCCGGTGTCCTGCCGCGTGGAGGTGCCGGATAACGTGGGTGCCGATGAAACCTGATGAACCGGTGACGAGGACGGAAAGCGGGTTGGAATCCATGCCCCGCGCCGTGAGTCAACCCGCTCCCGATTGTGCTAGACCGTCAGACTATGGTGCGCTAAAAGCCCCACATGGTCGCGCACCGCAGAGACCAGCCCATCGAGTTGCATTTGTTCCAGGTTCACCACGGGTGGTTGTTCCGAGGCAAATGCCACACGTTGTCGAACCAAACAATTGCCAAATAACGCCTATGTCCAACGCCCTGTTCATCAACGGCATCTACGACACGGTCCTGCAAGAGATCGTCGCAGCGCAGGAGGAGCGCGGTGGAGGTGATTCATTTCTCCAGCCATACAAGGGTGTGGTGATTACCATGCTTCGGAGTCGTCCCCCGACACCTGAATCTCCAGTTCGTCTTTACATTTCCACCACAAGCAATCTCTCGCAGATTTGCTATACTGCTGAGATTGTCGGCTGGGAGGACAAGCGAGATTTGGCACAATCGCGTAGGACAATGGTCAATCATCATCTGACCCGTTATCAGCCTGGTGAGAGCAACCTTTTTGAGGGAGTCGAGGAGGTCGGAGAAACCGCCGTGAACTTGGTGACGATTCGGAATCTCCTGCCCCTTGATTCGCTCTATTCGACCAGCTTGCTTACAAAGTGCAGCGATGACTTGCCATTGAAGAAGCGCACACGGTCGGGGGGCTGGAGCGAAGTTTATGACATTGGCGATCTCCTAAGCCTACCGTCACAGACTCAGGATAGAGTGGCAGTTGAGCTGTCTGCTGAGGTTGCCAAGGCTGCTTTACTTCCAGAATCAGAGTTGCAGCGACTAGCATCGAAGGCGCCCACGCTTCCAGAGCGCATCCAGATTGTCTCGCTAGGATTTCGTCGTAGCCCACATGTGATCGTTGCGGTTCTCCGGCGTGCTAACGGAGTTTGCGAGCAGTGCGGAAGGGCGGCACCCTTTACAAGACGTTCCGACGGATCACCATTTTTGGAAGTTCATCACACGACGCCTCTAAGCCAGGGCGGTGAGGACACCATAGCCAATGCTGCGGCATTATGCCCAAACTGCCATCGGGAGGCTCACC
>CAIKDP010000193.1 GCA_903826205.1 Akkermansiaceae bacterium | reverse complement strand
GGCCAACACCGGCACCGGTTCGCTGGCCACGGTTGCGCTGTCCGACACCTTTGACAGCACCAGATTGCAATATGTCAGCGCCACCACGGCGCCAAGTTCGACCGGCACGGGCACCTTGAGCTGGACCAATGTCGGACCGCTAACCGCGGGACAAATGCTCAACATCCAGGTGACCTTCACAGCGCTTGCGGCGGGCACGGCCAGCAACTCGGCATCCGCGGGCGGCACGGCATCAGCCGGACCCTCCGTGGCCAGTGTGATCATCGACAATCCGCAGGTCACTCTGAGCAAGACCCTGCTGACACCATCCAGCGGTCCTGCCTACAAGGGCGACAATGTCACGTTCCGCATTGTGGTCCACAACACCGGCTCCACCTCAATCACCACCTTGCCGGTGTCGGATTCCTTCAGCGGTCGCACCTTCCAGTTTGTTTCGGCGACCCATGCGCCGGATTCCAGCGGCAGCGGCTCGCTGCTGTGGGACAACATCGGGCCACTGGCGGTCAACGCAACCTGGACCACGGATGTCACCATGCGGGTTATCGGCGCGGCGGCGCCCGCCGCCAACACAGCCGATGTTGCCTACGCGGTGGACGCGAACAACAATTCGCTAGCTCCGGTCACCAGTACCGCCTCGATCACCACCCTGGCGGGCACCATCGGCAGCACGATCTTCCAGGATAAGAACAACAACGGCCAACCGGACAGCGGCGAGGGAATCACCAACGTGACCGTCTTCGCCGACCTCGACAACAACGGCGTGCGGGACGCCGGCGAGCCGTTCGCGGTCACCGATTCCACCGGCACCTATCAACTCTACAACCTGGCGCGCACCACATACACCGTGGTGGTCGACACCTCCACCCTGCCGGCGTATCTAACAAAGCAGGTGGCCGACCCGGACGCCACCAGGGATAACAAGACCACCGTCACCCTGACCACGGAGGCCATGGACAACACGACCAGCAACTTCGGTTATCAATATCCGAGTGTGAGCGGCACGGTCTATGACGATGCCAACGGCCTGACCGACAGCACGATCAATGGCACCGGTTATGCCGGTAGCACCACGCTCTATGCCAACCTGATCCATTCCGGCAACACGGTGGTCAAATCCGTGGCCGTGGCAACGAATGGCACCTACACCCTTCCCAATGTCACGCCTAACAGTTATACGGTGGTGCTGAGCACGACGCAGGGCACTGCCGGCGCGAGCGCCCCGGCCGCAGTCCTGCCCGCGGGTTGGGTGAACACCGGGGAATACCTTGGCAGCGGAGCGGGCAATGATGGCACGGTCAACGGCATCCTCGCGGTGGCGGTGGGTGCCACCGATGTGAGCAACGCCAACTTCGGCATCGACCAGCGGCCGACCGCCAATGCGGTCACCTCCACAGGGATCCCCAATACCGGCGGCACATTCAAGGAGTCCGTGCCCACCCTCAGCGGCACGGATCCGGAAGCCAGCCCGGTGACCACCCTGATCATCAAGACCCTGCCAGCCAACGGCAAACTTTATTATGACAACACCGAGATCACCTCGGTGCTGACCATCCCAAACTATGACCCGGCCCTGCTGAAGGTGGATCCCACTGAAACCGGCGCCGCCACGGTAACCTTCACCTATTCCGTGGTCGATGCGGCGGGCGTGGAATCGTCCACGCCAGCCACCGTGACCCTGACCTTCACCGCGCCGTCCAATTATGTCAGCATCGGCGGCAATGTCTATGACGACGCCAACGGCCTGACGGATAGCACAATCAACGGCACCGGCACCCAAGCGGGCGGGCAGTTGTATGTCAGCTTGGTCACCAACTCGAATACCATCAAGGAAGTCGTGGCGGTGGCGGCTGACGGAACGTATAGCTTCGGTTCGGTCCTTTCGAGCGACAGGACCACTTACACCGTGGTTCTCAACACCGCCCCTGCCGGGTCGGCGTCAGCGGCCCTGCCGAGCGGATGGACCAACACCAGCGAAGGCACCACCAGTTCAGGGGACGGCACAATCAACGGGATCATCTCCTTGACCATGAATGGCAGCAATGTGACCACTGCCAATTTCGGGATAGACCAGTTGCCGGACAGCGGAGTGGTGACGGCGTCCGGTCGTCTCAATCCGGGAAGCACAACCCAATCGACAGTGGAGGCGACCTTGTTCAGCGGGACCGATGCTGATGGCACGGTGGCAAACATCCGGATCACTGCCTTCCCGACGAATGCGACGAGCATCGTCATCAACGGGACAACCTACGGGACTGGTTATACTGCGTTCCCGGGAAGCGGTGTGACGGTGCCCGCGAACAGCAGCGGTCAGCCGACCCAAACGATTACCGTGGATCCGATCACCGGGTCGGTAAACGTGGTGATCAGTTATGCGGCGATCGACAACGCGGGCAAGGAGGATCCATCCCCCGGAAGTGTGACCATTCCGTTCACGGGCTACAGCGTGAGTGGTACTGTGTATGACGATGCCAATGGTCTATCAGACAGCACGGTAAACGGTACAGGCACCAACACAGGCACTAATCTGTATGCGTATCTTGTCAGCGGTACCAATGTCTATCAGGTCACCACAGTGGCCGCGAATGGAAGTTATAGCTTTAGCACGGTAACTGCGGCGAGCTACACGGTGAGACTCAGCACGACCTATGTGGCCAGCGGCACCGCTCCGGCGGCATCGCTGCCATCCGGTTGGGTCAACACCGGCGAAGGCACCAGTGCAGCGGGCGACGGCACCGTGGATGGAACGACCGCTGTGACCGTCGGCTCTGCCAGCGTCGCCAACGTGAACTTCGGTATCGACCGCAAGCCGACGGCCAATGCGGTGACGGCGGCGGCACAGGAAAATCCTGGCAGCACGACCAAGGTGTTGGTGCCGGCCTTGAGCGGCACCGACCCTGAGGATGCCTCGGTAACCACCGTTGTGATCAAGGACCTGACTAACATCAACGGCACGTTGTATTACAATGGCGCGGCCGTGACGACCGGCCAAGTCATCCAGAATTTCAGTTCGTCGCTGCTGGCGGTGGCTCCGGGCGACGGCGCGGTGACGGTGAGTTTCACCTATGCGGTGCGGGACGCGGCGGGCATGGAGTCCACAGCGGCCACAGTCACCCTGCCCTTCACCGACATCAGCATCACCGGCAACGTGTATGATGACGCCAACGGCTTGCTCGGCTCGCCGGCCAACACCGTGGACGGCACAGGGACCAACGCGGGCGGCACCCTTTATGT
>CAIKDP010000192.1 GCA_903826205.1 Akkermansiaceae bacterium | reverse complement strand
GGCCGGCCTGCAATTCGGTCAGCCAGCGGCCGTAGCCGTTGGCATCAAAGGAGAAATTCTGGAGTTGGGGGTTGTGGATCTGTGGGCTGGCGGCACCGGAATTCCATTCGGCAATCTGGCTCATGGCCGGGGTGTCACTCTGCGGATGCGCATGAATTCGGAAAAGATAACAACGGTCCGCATTGGCGGCCGTACCGAGCGCCACCAGAATTTCCTGCCACACGCCGGTACTCAGACGTTTGGACAGCAGGGTGCTGCTGCTGGCGGCCACGGCCTCCAGCAGGTTGTTAGAACGGCGGGTTTGGGTGACGTCGCGCTCAATGGCCATGAAGCCGGTGAGCACGCCGCTCTTGTCAACGAGCGGCTGGCATTCGATGTGCACAAAATAGGCGTGACCACTTTTTCTATAGTTGATGATTTCGGTCTCAAAGCCGACGCCGTTTTGAATGCATTCCCGCATGTGACGGCTCGCGGTGGGATCCTCCTCCGGGCGTTGGAGAATGCTGCCGGGAGTTTTGCCCAAGACCTCATCCCTGCTGTAACCGCTGATTTTGGTGAACCCTTCATTGACCCATTCAATGCGTCCTGCGGTGTCAGTGATGACCACCGCATTGTCGGTGCGCTTGGCCACCAGCGCCAGGCGATCCGCCTCGGCACGACTGCGCAGCAGGTTGAGTTCCGTTTCCTTGGCGATAATCTGATACCCTAACAGGGTCAGCAGCAGCAGCGCCATCGACAACGTCACCACCATCGCCGCCAGACGCCTGGCAACCAGCGGTTGCAGCCACTTGGCGGCCGGATAGTCGATGCCTAACAGCGCAATGACATTCTGCTGCGCGTCGCGGACGGGCACACAGGCGGTGAACCACACGCCCCATTCATCGCGGTCGGGGCCGTTGAAGGTGGAGGCGCCGGCCAGTTCGGGTTGCCATTTTTGGGGGAAGTCTGCGACGGGTTGGCCTGGCGGCGAGAAGGTGGCCTCACTGGCGGGATCTTCCGCATCCACCAGAAACACGAGGCGTTGGTTGCGAAGTCCCAGCAGGTAGGTGAAATGCACCCCGGGCAGGGCCTCGCGCACTTGGACCAGCTTGTCGTGCAGCGTGGCATAACCGGGGTTGTGGATATCCTCAGGCTGGCCTTGGAGGGCTTTGATCTGGCTGACGTCGAGGTTATCGGCACCGAGGTCCAGGGCGCTGAGAAGGATGGCGGTTTGTTCTAACCGGGCTTGGTTTCCCAGCCAGTGGGACAGCCAAGCGCCGTTGGCGCAGGTGAAAAGCGCCGCCGCAAGAATCAGCCCGGTGCCGATCCGGCGGCGTTGCACCAGATCGCGCGCGAACTGGTGGCGGTTGATCTGATAGGTGGTGGACCACAGGATCCAGCAAAAGGCCAGGCTGCAAACCGCGGCGGCAGCCACCGCGGTGAGAAAAACCATCCGGGTCGCGAGTTGGCCCTGACCCTGGATGTCGTAACACATGCCTGCGGCATCCGGCAACAGACACAGCGCGGTGATGACGCCGAAGAGCGGGGCCATGAGCAGCGGATGGGTGGCTTTCTTCGCGCCGAAGCAGGCGCTGAGGCTGCGGGCGAATTGCCAACCGCCGATGAGGCTCATGGCGAGGAGCGGGGCGGCGCGGACGATGGCATTGCCGTGAGCGGTTGCGGTGCCGAAGACGAGGGCGGCGAGGGCGGCGAGGGCGGTCCATTTGAGGAGGCGTGCGGGCCTGTGGCCAAGGCTGGCGGGAGACAGGCAAAAGCCCAGCAGGGACACGGCAAACACCGTTCCCAGCAGCGCATCGCCGAGCCCGGCAGAGGTCTCCATGCCGAGGGCAAAGACCACGAGGCCATGCCAGACTTTGAGACCGAGGACGCCGAGCGCCAGGGCGAACATCGAGCGGTGCCAGAACTGGCCTTGCCCGCGGAATAACAACAGGCAGCCGCCTCCTGCTGTCAGCAGGAATAGCCCGGTTAGAAAGAGGCAGTAGTCCATGGCAGGATGTCAGAACAGTTAGTGGAAACCGAGGGCGGGCAACAGGATTTGGCGCACCCGGTCCCATGGAATGGACTCGCCGGGCAGGCTCCGGAGGCTGACCAGAACCGGCTCGGCACCGCTGCGGCCGAGTGTCACACGGCGCAGGCTGGTTGCCAACCAGTATTCAAAAGGCGAGGCAAACTGGTGCTTGCCATCATCGAAAAACCACAGGGCTTCGGTGGTTTGGCTGTCCTTGGCGAGGGTCACCCACATGGCATTGCCGGAGGGGACCTTGACGATGGATTGGGTTTGGACCTGCCAGCCCGCACCGGAAAAGCAATAGTTGGGGTCGTGCACGGCGTGGCGGTTGTGGGTGCCATCGATGACGGTGAGGACGAGTCGTCCGCCGCCGCGCATGGCGATGAGGGCTTGGACGGCTTGGGCCTTGCCAAGAAAGGCGCGGTCCGCCGCGCTGATCTCGAGCTCGCGGGTTTGGAAATCCGGGCTGGAGCTGGGGATGTCCGCAAGGCGTTTGGCGGCAGTGGGCATGGGAATCATCGGCCAGCCGAGAGTGATGAGCGCGGTGAGCAACAGGCAAAACCATAGGACGGGTCGTTTCATGGGGCCGGGGCGGGTGGGGGGGCAGATGCGCGGGACAAGGTGAGCAGAAACAGCGCCATCAGGGCTGCCAACGCCGGCCGCTCCCAGCCGCCGAGTCC
>CAIKDP010000191.1 GCA_903826205.1 Akkermansiaceae bacterium | reverse complement strand
CTGCCGCTGGTGTTGCCGTCATGCATCTTGTCCTGCGCCGTCGCGCTGGCAAGCGTCAGGACTTTCGCCGTCACTGTATTGCCGCTGGCGGTGGTGGCCATACTGACGGGACTGGCTCCCGTACTGGTCAGGACCACAGCCTGGCCGTCGTAGGGACTGCCGGACACCGGCGCGTTGTTCTTGAGGCGCAAATACAAAGTGCCGCTGGCGCTGCCGCCGCTCTGGGTGAAGGTGACCGTGGCACCAAAATTCGTGTTATCGCTGGAAATTTCCAGGTTGCCCGGTGCGGTGGCGATGAGGTCGGCGACCAAATTGCTGCCGGAAACGGCCAGGTTTGTGGCACTGGATGCCGTGCCGTAGGTGGTGCTGACCGAACCAGGGAAGGTGGCCTCTGCGGTGAGGGTGGCGGTGGCCACCGTCCACTGCGCGTAAAGCGTGGGGTTGGCATCACCGATGTTGAAGGTGGCCGCCGGGCTGTAGTTGGTGCCGCCGCCACCGGCCTGGGTGTTCCATTTGCTGAACGTGTAACCCGTCCGCGTCAAGCTGCCCGCGCCAAGCACCGTCACCGGCGTGCCGGAAAAATAACTACCGCTGTCAACCAGCGCCGTGCCGCCGGTGCTGCCATTGCCGGCGTAGGTCACCGTGCGCTTGGTCATGCTCAGGTCAGAGGTCGCGAACGCCCCTGCTGCGAAGGTGAAAAAGCGCGCCTCGTCGTAGTCGCCGGTTAGGTGGCTGGTGCCGATGTTTTGATTGAATCCGAGGGCGATGAGGCCGCTGGTGTTAATCGCGCCTGCGTTGCTTCCCGCCAAAGCGCCGTTGATGTAGAAATACGTCGTTCCGCCGCTTTTCACCAGCGCCAGGTTATACCAGGTGTTTGCCGTCACCGTGGCAAGCGCATTGCGAGGAATGATGTAGTTGGCAACCCCCTGTTTGTTCACGTCAAAATATACCGTCCCGCTGACGTAGGCCGCCTCGATGACGAGACCCTGGCTCACTCCCTCAGCCATCCCAAATACGGCGCGGTAGCCACTGGTGGGGAGTGTGGTGACGCGCACATTGAACTGGACGCCCCAATTGTCGGCAGGAACGGTTTGCGCAGTGGAGCCGGCTCCAAACATCCAGATTCCTTGGTAGTTGGTTCCACTCGTGTGCGAATAGGCGGTGCTGCCTGCCGCGCTGGACGGGCTGGCCGTCAGAATGGTGGAGCCAGCTAAACTGTTGAAGGGGTTTAATGTGCCATCGTTGGCATTGGAGGTATCGGTGCCAATCGCGGCAGCTTCACCCAGCGGCCAGTACGACTGAATGGTGATGCTGGAGTATGCGAAGGGTGACAAGCCCAGAGCGACCCATGCTACGATCACCAGTGACCTCAAACAGGCCGATACGATGGAGGTTGGGAACTTGTTCGCACTAATGCAGGGCGCTGGTTTTGAATGTGTTATAGCAGTCATGGCTTGCGCCCTGAGCCCGAGTTGAAATAATTTGGATTTCATGGATGGATTTAGTGGGGATATGGCAAACGGTGCGGAATTGGTCAGTTTCAGCGAGACCTGCGCAATAAACTCAGCCCGTTCACCAGACACCAGAAAAACTTGCCGGTCTTTAAATCCAACCGGTTTCAGACCTCAGCCAATGACCTCGCTTTCGGGGAGGTGAGCAAGTGTCGCTGCGCGCAGTTGGACTTTTCCTCTGTCCATTGCCTTGGGAAACCGACTGGAAGGCCGAGTGATGGACCTGCGCACAACTGCCGCGCATCAGGAATTGTGAAAGGAGGTTAGGCT
>CAIKDP010000190.1 GCA_903826205.1 Akkermansiaceae bacterium | reverse complement strand
TCGACATCTTTTGCAGTCTGCTGCCGTGTCAGAAAAATACCGCAACGCCAGCATCGGCGCCGGGCCTGCACCGCTCGCCGAACCATCCGCCCACAACCACTTTCCCAGCCCGCCCGGCCACAAACCCGGCGGGCTTTTTCGTGCCCATTCCACGGCCATGCCCCTTCCCCAACCACGCCATCAAATAAACACCCATCACGCCTGCCCCATCCCATCAGCCTGATTTTCAACCACCACCACTCCCACCACTCCCAACATTTCAATCACTCCCACCCGATTCCACATCTTCCACTCCTACTTACCCCCCACCAACACAACCCACGCACCGCAGAGAGGGCGGCCTGTTCCCACGGGTCGCCCTTCCTGCATCCACTCTCCGACTGCCAACCCTTAACCTCTCACCAACAACACATAACCAACCCCCATGTCCCACTTCACCACCATCCAGACCCAGATCAAGGACCTCGATGCACTGCATGACGCCTGCACCGAACTCGGCCTCAAGATTGTTCCTGACGCCAACTGCCGTGGCTATGCAGGCGTCGTCCGCAAGGCGGCGCATGTCATCAAGCTCCGCGGACCCTATGACATCTCCGTCGAGCCCGCACCGGCCAAGGACGGCACCTACGGCCTGACCACCGACTGGTGGGACGGTCACGTTGCCAAGGAAGTCGGCACCGGCTACGGCCGCCTGCTCCAATCCTATGGCGTCCACAAGACCATCCGCGAGGCCCGCTTGCGCGGACTCCGCAGCACCCGGCGGGTCGAAGCCGACGGCTCGATCCTGCTGACATTGGAAGGAGGTGCGTTATGAACCGCCGCATCCATGTTAGGATTTCCCCATTCGGGGAAATCACCGTCGAGGCCGATGGCTTCCAAGGCAAAGGTTGTGAAGCCGCCACCAAGGCCATTGAGGACGCGCTGGGCAAACCCCGTGCGCACACCCGCAAGCCTGACTTCTGGCGGCAGAACAACCAGCAGCAAAACCGTCAACAACTCGGAGGAGGAGGCTCCTAACCCTCGTCACCAATACAACCATGAGCCACATTCAATTTCCATCAACTCCCCGTGAAAAACAAACCCAACAACAACCAACCAATCCACCATCATGTCCCCAACAAACAACACCATCCAATCCGCCTCCCTCTATTTCCGCGAGGGACCATCCGACAAGGAATATCATGCCGCCATCGAACCCAAGGACGACGGCTTCATCGTGACCTTCGCCTATGGCCGGCGCGGCAGCACGCTGAACGTCGGCACCAAGACCGAGGCCCCGGTGTCACTCGCAGACGCCACCAAGGTCTTTGACAAGCTCATCGCGTCCAAAATCGCCAAGGGCTATCAGTCCGGCTTTCCGGGCCGCCCTTACCAACCCAGCCCCGTTCAAGCTCAGGGACGCGACAGCGGCATCCGCTGCCAACTCCTCAACGCGGTTGAAGAATCAGAACTGCCGTGCCTGCTTGGCGACAAGCAACATTGCCTTCAGGAAAAGCACGACGGCCGCCGCCTGCTGGTCCGCAAGCAGGGCAAAGAGATCACCGGCATCAACCGCCGGGGACTTGTTATTGCCCTGCCCGAACCGATCCGCGAGGCTGCCGCCCAAATCCCGTTCGATGTCTTGATGGACGGCGAGGCGGTTGGAGAAACCCTCCATATCTTCGACCTGCTGGAAGTGAACGGCAACGACCTGCGCCAGCGTGGCTACCTGCACCGCTACGGCGGGCTGCTGGCGCTGCTTGACCCCGCATACCCGGCATTGCGTCCGGTCAGCACCGTGGTCGAGCCCGCCGACAAGCAGAAGATGTTCGAGACGTTCCGCCAAAACAACCGTGAGGGCGTGGTCTTCAAGAACGTCGATGCACCCTTCAGTCCGGGCCGTCCCAACACGGGCGGCACGCAGTTGAAATACAAGTTCGTGGAATCCGCGTCGTTTGTGGTCACTGCCCGCAATGCCAAGCGCAGTGTCTCGCTCGGCCTCTATGAGAGCAGCGGCGATGGCGATAAACTGGTTCCCGCGGGCAATGTCACCATCCCGCCCAACCATGCGGTGCCGGCAGTGGGTGAAGTCTGTGAGGTTCAATACCTCTATGGATTTAAAGAGAGCGGCTCGATCTACCAGCCAGTCTATCACGGCAAACGCTGCGACATCCCGGCCAGCGAATGCACCACCGACCAGCTCAAATACAAGAGCGACGTAGGAACCGTTGTGGCCGCTGCCTGAGCCGTTCATTCCATCAACCCCTTCGGCAAGGCAAGCCTGAGGCAAGCCCGGTCGCACGACATGCCGCAGCGCAACCGGGGCAACACGGGCCGTCATGGAGACTTTTTCCCCAATTGGGGAATCCATGGCGGCCCATCACTTTTTGAAGCACCAAATTCCAAGCACCAAATCCGAAACGAAGAACCCCAATAACCTTTAACAATTAACCTCTAACTCTCCCCTCATGAAAATCACATCCGCCATCATCACCCCGATGCCCCGGCCCATGCCCCACGGCATGCTCGATCCCATGCCCGAGGTCATCGCGACCTTTGAGGACGGCTCATCCAAGAGCCTGTTCAGCTTCTATCCCGACGAAGTCTCGTTCCGGGCGTCCGAGTTCATCGGGCTCACCGAAGACGAAGCCAGGTCGCTCTTCCACCGCAAGGACATCGCATTCCTGAAATCCTGATCCATCCAACCCAATCACCCCCAACAACCCCAACAAAACAAATCAACACCCCATGAACAACCTGTTGAACCCGACCACCCATACCAAGAAACACCACCGGCTTGATCCGGCTGAAATCGTCGCCCTTGCCGCGTTGTCGGCAGTGGGTGCCGTGCTGCGCAATCCCCGGCTTGCCAACCTCGACCTCCCGCCTGCCATGCGTGCCGACGTGACTTTTGATGGTTGTGCCGGCAGCGGGCAGATCACGGGGACCGAGATCTTCGGCCCCTACGACCGCCCTCTGGAATCCCACGAAACCGAACGCCTGCTGGAAGTCTCACTGCCCGCGGCCAGCGGGGATAAGATGCCCATCGGCAAACTGCTCAATGGGGCGATCCTGTCTTTGCTCGAGGTCCGCCATCCCGACTGGGCCGACGAGGAGGGCTGCGAGGGCCGCGTTGAAATCTTCTGGGTGCCACGCCCGGACGGTACCACCGAGACCCAGGTAGGCGGCACCATCGGCTACCGCAGCCTTGTGACCCACACCTATGAGTTCCGCTCCGCCAACGGCGAGCTGACACCGTGGGAGTGCGCGGGCTGACATGCCAGACCACTAACAACCAACCACCACCACCCCCATGAAACTCCCCATCCACACCGCCGTCATCAGTCATGACGAAGGTGCCACCCAATATGTTTCATCCAGTCACGGGGAACTCATCGAACGGATCGGAGGCTACTGCCGCGAGCATTGGTCTTCGGTCTCTGATGATCCACCCCCGCAAAACACCCGCGACCTCATTGACGCCTACTTCCTTGAAAACCGGCAGGACTTGCTGGATGTATTCGAGGACGGCTTCGATTTGCCGGAGCCCTATGCATCCGCACCGGAACTGCTCGCCATGTTGCAAAACGTGGCGGAAACGCCAAAGCACGGTGAACCCGAGCCAAGCGATCCGGAATTCAATCAGGACTGGGAGGCCGAAATGGGAAGATATGCCATTGCCCGCCTCCATGAGCTGATCGACTGCGCCCGCGCCGTCATCGCCAAGGCATCCGTCCCGACCCACAGTCCCGAACCCCTCAAGGTTGGGGACCGCGTGCAGATTGCCCCGGCATGGCAGGACCCTGGCGACGACCAATACGAGCGCATCGTCATCGAGGCGCCCGTGGATAGCACCAGGGTTCTCATCCGGGCTCTGATCCCGGATATGACCATCCAGCCCACCGAGTGGATCGAGGCCAGCATGCTCGTCCATCTCCCCACCAATAACATCCAATCCATAACCTCCAACCCCCAACCTCATTCAATCCATGAAAACAACCATCAAGGACAACGTCCTGCACATTGAAATCCCGCTGCACACGCCGCGTCCGTCTTCCTCCGGCAAGACGCTCACGGTCGCCAGCAGCAACGGCAACCAACCCACCGAGGCCCGCATCAACGGCCTGCCCGTCATCGTCGGCATCAACGCCTACATCAAGCC
>CAIKDP010000189.1 GCA_903826205.1 Akkermansiaceae bacterium | reverse complement strand
TTCGATGGCATCGAGTTCCATCAGGCCGTCGTATTCGTTCTCGGTGAACTCGGGTCCGACATTGGCGGCGCCCATCCCCGAGAGCGGATAGTCCTCGGGATTGGACACGCCATCCGAATAGTGGCCCTTGATCAGGCTGCCATAACGCGCGGCGATGTCGGCGAGCTGGCGGGCCACCACCGGGTCAAAGGTGGTGGTGTGAAGATCGGTGCCCACTTTACCGACCACGAAACACGGCCAGGTGTCAGCCAAGCCGCGTGCCAGCAACCCTGCCTTCAGGCCTTCAAGAAAGCTGGTGAATGCGGACAGGTCGGCCAGACCGCCATGCACTTCCTCGGTGCCCACCTCATAGGAGATTTTGGGGAAGCCGCCGGCACGCCGGAATCTCTCGGCATGCTCTATCAACTCCAAGGTGCGTTCCACCACCGTCTCTATCCGGATGGACTCGCCCGCGCCCAGCGTGATGTCAATGGTCGGGTCCACATGCAGCAGGTCGAAGCCCGCCGTGATGGCCGCCTCGAACGAGCGCTTGACCGCCGCCATAGCCTCGGCATACGGCAGGTTGGCCAGCCTGGCAGTGTCCTTCAACCATGGGCCGCCGTGATCGATGGCGATGATGACCGGGGATTGCAGGTGGATGCGCCTGGCCTCCTCGCGGATGGTGACCACAAACTCCTGGTGGGTCATGCCGGTGTAGCCGCGGTCGGTATCCACCTGATTGAGGGTGGCGGCGAATTTGATTGGCGCCTGGTTGCGTTTGGCCGCGCGCAGCGAGGCACGGATGACCTCCACGGAATTCGGGCAGGCCGCGAACAAGGTGCGTTTGACACCCGTCTGCGCCTCAAGCTCCTTGATTCGCTTGAGGATATAGTCCAACACGGGGAGGTGAGCGGCCGCCGCCTTTTGTCTAACAATCTTATTCATAAGTGGATGACTTGATTGAACTTGTGGAGTGCGGTTTCCATGATGATGCACTTGTT
The DNA here is from genome assembly GCA_903826205.1 of Akkermansiaceae bacterium. GTDB lineage: Bacteria > Verrucomicrobiota > Verrucomicrobiia > Verrucomicrobiales > Akkermansiaceae > Luteolibacter. Next base: position 48,614 of record CAIKDP010000189.1, on the reverse strand, counting down.
GGCAAAGGCCATGGTTCCACCCACCGCCGTGGTCGAGATTGCCCCCATCAGGTTGGCAAAGTCGGCACACTCCGGCAGCGTCTTGCCCTGTTTGAATTTGCAAATGAAGCCCGCATTGAAGCTGTCTCCCGCGCCGATCGCGTCGACCACCGCCGCATTCAGGTAGGGTGCCTGCCAAAAGCTATCCCCTTCATGGGAGACGAGGCAGCCCTTGCTGCCGCACTTCACGGCTATGATGTTGGAATGGCGGGCGAGCTTGTCCAGCGCCGCTGGCAATTCGGTATCCCCGGTCAGGGCGAGCAGTTCCGATTCATTCGGCAGGAACACATCCACATGCGGCAGAATCGCCGCGTAATCGAAATCCCAGGCCTCATCGGGGTCGCCCTGCAGGTCGAGCGAGGTTGTTAGGCCGGCGGCCTTGGCCATCCGCATCAGGTCGCCGACCTGCGGGCGGATGCCGGGCTGGATGAAGAACGACGAGAAATGCAGGTGTTTGGCCTGCCGCAACACATCCACCGGCACATCGGCGAGGGTGAGATGATTCATGCTGCCCGGATAGGTGACCATCATGCGGTCCTCGCCGCTGCTGAGAATGACGGTGGCCCCGGTGCGCAGTTTGGCATCCACCAGGATGTGGGAGGTATCGACGCCCTTGCTCTCCAGATTATCGATGATGAGTTCGCTGTAATCATCCATGCCGAGCTTACCGATGAAGGCGACCCGCATGCCGAGGCTGGAAATATTGCTGGCGAAAATCGCCGAGGAACTCCCCAGCACGGTTTCCATGCGGCTGGCGATGCGCTCCCTGTTGACCTCGGGAAATGACGGCAGGCCGTCCAGGATGATATCCACGTTCAACTCGCCCACTACGATGATGTCTTGCATTGGTTTGAAGTTATGTCAATGGGTTGGTTGATAGATATGCACGCCCTGGACCACGCGGGAATAACTCCCGTCGGTGCAGGGGGCGTCCGGATTGAGGCCGATGTGCAAGGAGGTGAAATAACCTAACATCTGGCCGGGCAGCACCGCGCACACCGGCAACAATTCGCGGCACAGGTCATCGTCGGTGGCGTCACCGAACACCAGCGCCTGGTCCACAGTCACACCGGCGACCGGGTGTTGGGAGATGCCGAGTTTGAACTTCCCCTTGTGCAAGGAGTTCACCAGATCCCTTTCATATTGTTGGATGCAGGGATCACTGGAAAAGAGACAGACCAGCAGGGTATCTTGGTTCATCACCGCGATTGGGCCGTGGCGGAAGGCCACGAACGATTCGTGGTGGCAGACGACGTCACCCACGGTGAGTTCCAAAAGCTTCAACTTCGATTCCTGGGCGATGCCGGTCAGGCTGCCCGATCCAAGAAACACCGCCTGCCGAAACCCGGACTTGGAAATATCCTCAATGGCACCGGTATAATCCTTGAGGATCTTGCAGCCACAACCCATGAGGGTGGCCACCTGCTTTTCAACATCGCCGATTTGATGCCATGCAAAGGTGAGAATCCCTGCCAGCAGCATGTTGGAAAAACTGCTGGTCATCGCCAGGCCCCTGTCATTGGTTTCATCCGGCAAGAAGATCACCAGCGCATTGGAGTCGTCGCGCTTTACCGCAATCCGCCCATTCACATTGCACGTGATGATGAGATGGCTGACGACCGACGCCGATTGGTCCGCAAGATCGATAGCCGCCTTGCTTTCCGGGCTGTCGCCCGAGCGGGCAAACGAAACCAACAGGGTGGCAATCCCGGGTTTGAAATAACTGTCCGGCTCGAGGATGAGATCGGTGGTGGCCACCGCCCTGACAAAGGCCCGGGTGTCCCTACGGATGATCGATTCCAACACGATGCCCGCATACGCCGAGGTCCCGGCACCGGTGATGATCACCTGACGGTCTGCAGCGTTGGCGTTGAAGGATTGCAGGAACGCCTCAATCGCCGGCCTGGCGGCGCGGATGATCTCGAATGTTTTTTTCCAACAAGCCGGTTGGTGCTGGATTTCACGGAGTGTCACGTGGGAATCGTTGCCAGGGGCAGTGGGTGCGGAAGAGGCATTCATGGGGGAGTTGGCGCACGCAGATAGTTGCGATTGCGGCGGGCGGGGTCAAGGACAATGCCAAAGTCAATCCCCATTGCCCCAACGCGTTGTCACCAACGCGCCTACAAAGAAATCGGGCGCGGCATTCACCCCGTAGGCGCATTCGTTAGAATGCGGGGGAGAGTCGCGCCTGCACGGTGTCTCCGCCATTGCCCCAACGCGTTGTCACCAACGCGCCTACCTGCGGGTCACTTGCCTTGTCCGGTAATCGTGCACGGGATGGGTGGCAAGGTGGCAACCTGTATGGAGCGCTTTGGCTTGGCGGGCTTGCCCTCAACCTGGGGCGGCTGCATCTCCGTGAAAACATTCACTATCAGATTGCCGAGAGGGCCGGGCTTGGTTTTCGCGGCATCCGCCTTGAAGATGAAGTCCATGGTGTTGCCGTTGGGTTTGGCATCCAGCGAGATGCCCGGCGGCGGGGTGCTGAGCGCGAAGGTCAGTGGCCTGTTGTTAGAAAGCGCGCCCAGGCCCGGCAAGCTGAGGGTGGCGGTGCCACCGGCCGGAATGGCGATGCCCGCCGCGCAGGCGGCGCGGAATTTCTCGATGCCGGCCAGTGTTTCCGGCGGGCGTTTGGCGCCCTTAGGCTTGGCCATGACCCAGGCTAACAAGGCATCGGCGGGCACGAGATGGCGGAAGAAAAATGCCTGCATCCGGTCATCCGCGGGCACCGCCGTGCGCACGACGTCCGCACTGCCGATGCGGGCGTGCCCTTCGATGGCAAGCGGCACGGGGACCGCGCCCGCCGCGTCAGGCATTTTCACGCTCAGCCGCACCGAGTCGGTGCCGGCGGGAATTTTGGCACCCGCCAACCCGAAGCCGGGCGGTGCGTCTTTCAGGCTCAGATCGATTTCGCCGGCAAAGCCATCGTGGCGCATGACATGGGCGGTGACGGGGACCATGGCACCGGCGCGGCCATTGATGCTCGACGGCACGATGCGCAGGTCGAACCCCGGTTGCGGCGGGGCGATGGTCAGACGATAGGCGTGAGCGCGACTGCCCTTGCCCTGGGTGTCCGACACATGGAATTGATAGAGGTCATCCTTGGGGACGGTGAAGGCGACGCGCGAATCGGCATGATGGGTTTCCAGGCCCGCGGACGGGTCGTCGTAGTCGTCGTTAGACGCGATGATTTTGCCATCGGCATCGGTGACTTTGAGCATTGAGTCCAAGGGAGAACCGAGGCGGCGGGCGCGGATTTCCGCGACCACCCCGGTCCCCGCCTGCAGGCGCAGCGCGCAGACATCATGTTCGCCCGGCTTGCTGATGACCGCATTGGCAACACAGGGAAAGCGCAACTCCCAGGGCGCCCCCGGCTTGGCGTCGGACGCGGCTTCCAAAAATTCGGGGAAGCTCCCGGCTTCAAATCTGACAAACCCGATGGCCGGCGCCTGCAAGCCGATGTTGCGCAGTCCCGGCGAGTCGCCTGCGTCCACGGTGATGCTGCGCTCCGGCAAGTTCCAACCGGCCACGCGGACGTCAACCTTCGAGTGGATCTGCCCGCCCGCGGGGAATTGTTCGGTTAGGCAGGGAAGTTCGCCCACACTGATGCGATAGACGAAGTCCTCGCGTCCGCGGCAGATGGAGTCGCGGATGCGCAGCGTGTAACGGCCGTCGGTGGGGATGCTCACGCAGATGAGCGGGTCCGGCCGGTAGCAGAAGTCATCGCTGAAGGCGACTTCATGTTGTTTGGAATCCAACAGGGTGAGGTTGGCCTGGAACCATCCCGGGACCGCATCTGCCAGATAGGGGATCAGCTCGCGGGCGGCGACGGCCACGGTGAGCTTCATGCCCGCCCGGGCATCAAAGGCGAAACAATCCACATCGCCGGGCAGGATGCGGCCGTTGATTACCGCCGGGATTTTCACCGGGGTGGCGTCGGCGTCGGCGGGCTTGTCGTTAGGTTCGGCTTCCATCACTTCCGGCAGCACACCGACCTGGAACACGATGGGATTGGAAAGGCCGCTGGGGGTGAGCAGGCGGACCTCGTGTTTGCCGGTCGGCGCATTGGCCGCGACCTTGATGCGCAGCGTGACCCGTTCCACGAGTTGCGGGTTGAGTTGGTGTTTGGGGTCACGCTTTTGCATGACGCCTTCACGAAACGCCGCCACCTCGTCGGCGGTGATTCCGGCCCGCTCGGCAATCTGGGTCAGCAGGTCCTCGTCGCGCGCGAAGCGCGGCAGAGGTTTGTCTTTCTTCAATTTTTCGCGTTCCGCCTGCAGCAAGTCACGGATCTCCCTTTCCCGGCCGCCATTGAGCGGCTTGAAGTGTTTGGCCACCTCGGCGCTCACGCCGGTTCCGGAAATGATGGCCGCGGTGGTTCCGGTTAGATTGGCGCCGCCCACGGCGCACTCGAACTGGGTTCCCTGGCGGCCGCCGGCCGGCAATGCGTAGCCGATCACGGGAGGTTGTTGTTGGGCAGACGCGGGTGCCGCCAGCAACAAAGAGATGGCGAGAGGAATGAGGAGCAAGAGGCGGAACGCCGAGGGTCGGACAGGTCGGACAGGTCGGACAGGTCGGACGAAGCGGGTGATCGGCTGGAGTGTCATGATGGTTAGGCTCACATGATTTCATGCAGCCTGCCGCCGCTCTTGAGTTTTTCCTCCTTGCCCGGCATGACGCGGGCGGTGAGGCCGAGCGGGTGGGGCAGGGTGGCTTCGGTGTCGATACCCAACAATTCATAGATGCTGCCGACCAGGTCCCATGGATAGATCGGGCGGGAGGCGACTTCCTCGCCGCGGGCATCGGTGGCGCCCACGACCTGACCGCCCTTGAATCCGCCGCCGGCCACCATTGAGCAAAACGCCTTGCCATAATGGCTGCGGCCGCCATTCCACGGGGATTCATTCTGGACCTTGGGGGTGCGGCCGAATTCGCCGCCCCACCAGACGATGGTGCTGTCAAGGAGTCCGTGGCTGGCCAAGTCCTCGATAAGGGTGCCGACGCCCTTGTCCATTTCCGGGAGTTGGCGGCGCATGATTTGGAAGTGTTGTTTGTGGGTGTCCCAACCTTTGTAGTTGATGGTGATATAAGGGACGCCGAGTTCGACCAGGCGGCGTGCCATCAGGCAGGACTGGCCGAAGGTGCTGCGACCGTATTTATCGCGCAGTTCCGGAGTTTCCTGATTGAGGTCGAAGGTCTTGGCGCCGTTGCCAAGGATCAGGTCATACGCGTCATCCTCGCAGCGGCGCATGGCGGCGATGGCCGGGTGCTGGGGCATATCTTTGGCGAGGGTGTCCATGCGGTGGAGCAAATCGCGGCGGGCGCGTTGGCGTTCCTCGCTGAAGCCTTCCGCAACGATGCCTTCCACGGCAAAGGGGGTCTTGGCCGGGTTGCCGCCGGTGGCGAATGGCTTGTAGCGCGAGCCAAGAAAGCCCGCCTCGGAGAAACGCCCCTGTGGTTCGGTTAGAACGATGTAGGGAGGAATCTGCCCCTGATAGCCTGCGGCGCGACCTTTGAAGAGGGACACCACCGCGCCCACTGACGGATAGACAATGCGATCCCCTTCGGGATGACCGGTTTGCATCACATAGGACGCTGTTTCATGGGCGTTGATGCCATGGGTCATGCCCCGCAGGATGGAGAACTTGTCGGCCTGTGAGGCCAGCACCGGCAATAACTCATTGATACGGATGCCCGCCACCTTCGTCTCGAGGGGTTTGCCAAACGGGCCGCAATAGTCCGTGCCGGCCTCGGGTTTGGGGTCAAAGGTGTCCAGATGACAAGGTCCGCCCCAGAGCCAGATCTGGATCACCGACTTCGCCCGTGCCGGACGCGGCGGCGGAGTGGCCGCGGGTGCCGCTGTTTCCGCAAACAAGGGTTGGTTGGATAACAACACGCTGGCGGAGCCACCGAGGGCACATTGGATGACGCGGCGCCGTGACATTGGCAGACCTCGCGGATCCGGCGCGGGAAGATCCGGGCAACATGCCCGGTCCACTGTGGGGCGGGGTGACGACCTGTCGTTGTGGTATGGGTTTAATGACGACATAGGAATTCGGTGGTGTTGAACAAGGCCCAGGTCAAGTCGATGAGCGCCTCCTTGCGGTTGGTCGCGGCACCGAGGACTTCCCGGACCAGGGATTTTTCCGTTTCGGTGGGCGGGCGGCAGAGAATGTCCGTGTAGAGCTGGGTGGCTGTGTTGTTAGGTGCGCCGGTATTGCGCAGCAGTTTGCCCAGGCTGGAGCTTTTTTCGATCTTGGAACGGATCTGCGACGAGTTGAGGAAATGCAGTCGTTGGGCGGCGCTGGGATTCGAGTTGCGCTCGCTTTCAAACCCGGAATCGCGCGCCGGACGCCCGAACAATTCGAGGAAGGAACTGCTGATGGAGCCATCCGGCAAGGCGATGGCGCGCGAGCCGTCCGGCAGGAAGGTGAACGGCTCCGGGATGGCGCTGGAGTAACTTTCGCCGGTTCCCGTCACCGCGCAGATGGCATCAATCAGCACCTCGGCATCCAGGCGCCGGATCGGATAGGCACCAAACAATTCCAGCGTCCGCGGGTTGTCACCGACGGGAATGCATGAGAGTTGATAGGTCCGGGAGTTGACAATCAGGCGCAGCAGATGCCGCATGTCATAGCCGTGGCTGACGAATTCCTTTTCGAGGTATGCCAGCAGTTCCGGATGGGACGGTGGATTGTTTTTGCGGACATCATCCGGTTCGTGGACGAGGCCGCGACCCAACAGCCAGTACCAGGCGCGGTTGGCGAGGTTGCGCGCGAACCAAGGGTTGTTAGGTTGGATCAACCAATCGGCGAACACGGAGCGCGGATCACGCTCCGGCGGGACGGGCAGCAGCTGCCCGTCGGGCATATTCACCGGGCCTTTGGCCGCGGGTTTGGCTTCATCAAAAAACACGATCTCCTCTTTCCATTCCATGGTGGACTTGTAACCGACGCGGGAGAAGAAGACCGCGAGGGAGTCCAACTCGGCAGGTGTCCAGGAATCCTGGCGCACACCCATGAACACGAGCGAGACGGCGGCGGCAAGGGAACGGGGTTCGCGGCTTTGCACGGCGCGGAAAAAATTCGCCTGGGGCACGCGCATGTTGCTGCCGGAGGCGGTGAGCAAGCCCCTGGCAAAGCGGTCCATCGACAGGTTGTCGGCCAGGCACGTATGCACGAGGCGATGATAGGCCTGTGCGGGATTGGGCCACAGGTTGACTGGGAACTCGGCCTTGACGCGCAACAGGTCGCACCATTTCATGGCCCAGTAATCGGCGAATTCATCGCGCTTGAACAAGGTGTCCACCAGCTTGTTGCGCTTGTCAGAGGCTTTGTCGCTGAGAAAGGCCGCCACCTCGTCACCGGTCGGCAGGGTGCCTATCAGATCGAGAAAAACCCGGCGGACGAACACCGCATCGGAACAGGGGAGTGCCGGAACCAAACCGTCCTTGGCCAGACGGGTGAAAATGATGGCGTCAATGCGGCATGGCGGAACGCTAAAGGAGGAGGCTTCATAAGGCTCGCGAGGCATCGGGGGGCCTGCGGGGGTTGCGGCGGGCGCAAGCGCCGCACACAACCACAGCAGGACCGATGCAAGGCGTCTCATGCGCTCGATGCTTCCAGTTCCAGCTCAAATAGCAAGTCATCCCGGCAAACGTCGGCATACACGACGATCTCCACCTGTGACGGCAGGGTCAGCGCGTTGCGTGCGGCTTCCCACAGGGCCAGATCCTTGGCATGGCGGAAATAGGCGATGCCGCGCACCGTGTCAGACCAATCCATGCCGGCCTGATGCAAGATGGCTTGCACCACTTCCAGGGTTCGTTGGATTTGGGCGTCGACGTCATCGACATATTCGGTTTCGCCGCTGGGGGCGATGCTGGCGGAGCCGGAGATGTGCAGGGTGCGGCCTTCCGGTGAGCGCAATTCCAGCGCCCGGCTGAAGGCGCTGCCATAGGCATAGGCGCAGCCTTGCAAGGGCGAATCGGCCACGCGCGCACTGCAATTTGGATTTTTCGGGCGCAAGGCATGGACCTTGGCCAGCACGAGTTTGCCGGAGGCATTGGCGATGCCGATGCCGGTGCTGGCCGGCATCATTTTGGAGAACACATCGTGCTCCTTGAAAAACTCGGTGCGTGCCCGGTTGAAGTCGTCATACCACGCCAAAATCCCGTCGAGATAATACCAGGTCCGCACCACATCCCGAAACCCCATGCCCACCGCGCGCAAGCTTCCCCGGATGTCGGACATCACCTGTGTGGTTTGGCCTGCGCCGTCTTGTTGGCCATCGTCCGGAACCAAGCCGCCGAGGTAGCAATACGTCGCGTTTTCATCCTCGAAGCGGAAGCCCAGTGTCTTGCCGTGATAGACGACCGGTTCGACCGTCACCCCGAGCACCGCCCGGACTAACAAGCCGCCACTTGGTGGGCCGGGGTAGCTGGCGTTGACCAACAATGAAACCGGAACCGCGGCAAAACCCGAGCTTGCCAGAGCCTCGGCCATTTCACCCATCAGCAACGCATCGCCAAAGGCATCGAGTTCCACCAGCGTGGCGCCAGTCTGCTCCAGAAAGGCGGACAAATCCGCCAGCCAGTTGTTAGGTGACGAGCCGTTTCCCGGAATGGCTCCCAAGAGAAATTCGGTCCACCCGGATTTCGGGATGGCCCGGCTCCAAAGCGAGCCAAAAGATTCCGCGATAATCTCCAATTGGGGCTGGGTGAGCTGCTTCATGCACGGGGAATACGGGCAGGCTTTGCGCAATGTTTCGCAAATCAGAAATTTCTCCAGCGCGCCTTGAATCCGGGAAGCGTGGCCCGCCGGCGGTGTGGAAAGCGGGGTTTATTGCTGGTGCGTGCGTGAGAACGCGGGAGGGGACGCAAATTGAAGCCATTGGAGGCGGGATGCGGAGGGCCGGATCATCCCTGGTCGTATGGGCTGTTTGAGTGCTGCCAGCGTTCGATGGCCAGGCGGATGCCCGCCGCCTTGTGCAGTGTCTCCTCGTATTCCTGTTGCGGATCGGAATCCGCCACAATGCCCGCGCCCACTTGGTAGCAAAGCTGCGACCCACAGCGGACCAGCGTGCGGATCGCGATATTGAACGCGCACTCGCCATTGAATCCCAGCCACCCGAGTGCCCCGCAATAGATTCCGCGAGGCGCGGCTTCCAGTTCACGGATGATTTCCATGGCCCGCAGTTTGGGTGCGCCGGTGATGCTGCCGCCCGGAAAACAGGCGGCCAAGGCCGTGACCCCATCCACATCCTGGCGCATCCTGCCGGTCACCGTGGAGACCAGGTGATGCACTTGGCCCAGACTCTCCAACTGCAGCATTCCCGTCACCGCCACCGACCCGAATTCGCACACTTGCCCCAGATCATTGCGCAGCAAATCCGTGATCATCACCAACTCGGCCACTTCCTTGGCCGAATTCTGTAATTCACGCGCCGCACTCCGGTCTGCCTCCCCATCCGCAAAGCGCGGCCGCGTCCCCTTGATCGGGCGGGTCTCGATCTGCCGCCCGGACACCTTCAAAAATGTCTCCGGCGAGGAACTCAGCACCTCCCGCCCGGCCAGTGACATCCAGCACGCCATCGGTGCCGGCGAGGCGTCCCGCAAGGCTTCGTACAAGCCAAACAAGGAGCCACCCGCCAGCGGTGCCTGATACGCCTGCGACAGGTTCACCTGATAGATGTCGCCCGCCGCAATCCATTCCTTGATCCGTTGCACCCCCGTGATGAAATCCTCGCGGCTCGTTAGAGCAGTGAACCGTCCGATGTGCGGTGGCGGAGGACAGCCGTCCCGGTTGTCAGGGAAGACAGGCGCCCCCGCCACCGGTGCCGCACTCAGGCACCCGGACAGCCCGCCCACCTCCCACCACGACCCCTCGTCATGGCAATGCACCAGCATCTCACGATAATCGCCGAAGACAAAAGCCCCCTCGTAATCGACCCACCCGCAGAGGCCGCCGAGCGGAAACCCGTGTGCGCCGGGCACTTGCGGTCCGGCCGCCACCGCCGCCTGCAAGCGCTGTCGATCGGTTTCTGCAAACAAATTTCCGTGCAGCACCCGCACGGGCCGCGCGGCAATAACCGACACCGCCCGCCCCCCTGCAGTGGGCCGATTTCCTGCGGTGTCGAAAAACACCAAGCCCGGCAAATGCCTCAAGCGCCCGGCCACCTCCACGGGTGCCAGTCCGCCAAGCCGCAGCGGTCGAGCCAAGGATTGCATCGGTATGTCAGCCATCACCGCCGCAAGCAATACCTGCCATCCGCCCAATGCAAGCCACAATCCCTCGCGGAATTTTTTAAAAAACGCCGGATTTCTCTTGCCAAAATCCGCCCGCATCTCTAAGACCCGCGCCCCTCCTTGTGCCGCCTTGCCACCAACGAAGACCCAGAGGGACCCCTCCTGCGGCAGGTCTTCAAGCATCGCCCGTCCTGCTTCAAGGCGGGCACCCCACACCCCATGATCAACGAACTCATCACTGAAATGGTGGACGCCGGCGTCCACTACGGCCATCAAACGAAAAAATGGAACCCGCGGATGAAGCCTTACCTGATGAAGGATAAAGGCGGCATCTATATCATCAATCTGGAAAAAACCGTCCAGTGCCTCGATAAGGCCGCGGATTTCCTTTCCGACCTCGTCAGCAAGGGCCGCAAGGTCCTCTTTGTTGGTTGCAAACGCCAAGCCCAGGACGCCATCCGCGAAGCCGCGGAAGCCACCGGCCAATTCTACGTCAACCACCGCTGGCTCGGCGGCATGCTCACCAACAGCGCCACCGTCCGCAAGAGCATCGAACGCCTCAAGTACCTCGAAACCATTGAGAAACAACCCGAGTTCAAGGCCATGTCCAAAAAGGAACTCGCCGCCCTCGGCCGCGAGCGCGACAAGTTGCTGCGCAACCTTTGCGGGGTGCGCGACATGGACAAGAAGCCGGACGCCGTCGTCATCGTCGACTCCGCCCGGGAAACCATTGCCGTGGCCGAAGCCCGCCGCCTTGAAATTCCCATCATCGCCATTGTCGATACCAACGCCGATCCATCCATCGTCAACTATCCGATTCCCGGCAATGATGACGCCATCCGCTCCATCCGCATCATCCTCCAAAATTTGGTGGACGCCATGGTCGCCGGCCGCAAAGCCTGATTAACTCACTCACTCTAACCGACCGGGCGGCTCCTCATCCGGGAGCCGCCCGCCTTTTCTAACAACAACACCCCCACTTCGCCATGATTACCGCTGCCATTGTCAAAGAACTCCGGGATAAAACCAACGCCGGCATGATGGACTGCAAGAAGGTCCTCACCGAAACCAACGGCGACATCGAGGCCTCCATCAAGCTGCTGCGCGAACGCGGCATCGCCAAGGCCGGTGCCAAGGCCGACCGCGCCGCCAACGAAGGCATCATCACCGCCCGCGTCAACCCCGCCGCCACCACCGGCATCCTCATGGAACTGAATTGCGAAACCGATTTCGTTTCCAAAAATGAGAACTTCCAGGCGTTTGTCCATGAAATCGCCGATGTTCTGGCCGCCGCCGATGCCGCCGACCACGCCGCGGCGCTGGCCGTGCAACACGGCGAATACAACCTCGGCGACACCGTCAAGGCCAAGGTCGTCGAAGTCGGTGAGAACCTCCAGTTCCGCAAATACGTCCGCTACGATGCCGCGCCCGGCGGCGTCATTGGCTCATACATCCACATGGGTGGCAAGGTCGGCGTGCTCATCGAGGTGGGCACCACCCAGGCGGCCACCGCCGGTTCCGACACATTCCGCGAGCTCGTCAAGGATCTGACCCTGCACATTGCGGCCAGCGCTCCCAAAGGGCTCTCCCGCGAGGACATCCCGGAGGCCATCATCGAAAATGAAAAGGACATCTTCCGCGCCCGGCTCACCGCCGAGGGCAAGCCGGCCAATCTGATCGAAAACATCATCAAGGGCCAGCTCGCCAAGTTCTTTGCCGAAAGCTGCTTCCTTGAGCAAGGCTTCGTCAAGGACACTGACATCACCGTCGCCAAGCTCCTCGCCGCCAAGGGCGCCGAACTCGGCGACTCGCTCACCGTCACCCGCTTCGTCCGCTTCGGCCTTGGCGAGTGATCCGGTCAAGTGCCCTCTCCACCTAACGCCCGCCTCCCGCTCCCGGGAGCCGGGCGTTCGCTTTGGCAAAGGGAACGCCGGGACCGGGGCAAGGCGTTCCCTGTTAGACCTGTGGTCAGACGCGTAATGGCTCTCAGCCGGCGGACCACTTGCGGAGGCGCTCCGCGGAGACCTTGACGGCTTCTTCGCCGGCGATCTCCAGCGTGGTGGGTCCGTCGAAGCCTGTGGCTAACAACTCCTTGACGAGGGCCTCGATGCCGACGATGCCGTCGCCGAGCGGAATGAGTCCCATGCCGCAGCCGAACTGGGTGCCGCGCTTGGCCAGCATCTCGGCGGGCATGTCCTTCCAATGGACGTGCTTGATGCGTGGGCCGAATGTCTTGATGAACTGCATGGGGTCGCCACCGCCGAGCCAGGAGTTGCCGGTGTCGAGGTTGATGCCGACGGTGTCCTCGTGGCCCAGCGCGTCGAGGATGCGGGTCATGCCGTCGACGGTGTCGGTGAGGATGCCGTGCGGTTCTAACAAAAGCTCGACACCCAGGGTCTTGGCCCAGCGGACGGGTTCCTGGAGTTTTTCGCGGATGGAGAAAATCCGCTGGTCGTCGGTGAGGTGATGGCCGAAGTGGGTTTTCGGGTCGCCTTCGGTGGTGATGACTTGTTTGACGCCGAGGAAATGGGCGAGTTTGATGGCCTTGATGATTTCGGCGGTACCGTAGCGGTCCGGTGAGGTCGCATCGAGCAGGTTGGCATGAGCGCAAACGCTGGTGAGCGTGAGCCCGAACTCGTTGACCATGTCGAGGATGGTCGCCGGGTGTGAGTCGAGACTGAACGACGCGGAGAAGCCATACTCGGTGCCGAGGGTGGCGCCGTCGTGGTTGTCGGTGAGGTCCGCGTAATCGAAGCCGAGTTCACGGATGAGTTCGAATTGCCGCCGCATGGGCGAGAACGGTTGGATGAGGGCGAAGCAGCCGATTTTCATAGGGTTGGGGATTTATTATTGGTTTCTAGGACAGATTACGAAAGGTTGCACATGCCGATATAACCACTGAGGACACTGAAATCCACTGAGGACACTGAATGTATCATGTTTGCAGTGATCTCAGTGGTCATCAGTGTTTCAGTGGTTTTCTTTGTTCGGATCATTGAGGAAATCCACGTTCATCTGTGGTTCGGATACGCGTTTAATGCTTCATTTGGCCATGCGCTCGGCATCGGCCTGGGTGGCGGGCCAGTCTTTGGCTGGAGGGATGGTGACATTGTTGGTGGCGGCCCACTCGGTGCCGCGGAGGAGCAAGGTTTGCCAAGCGGTGTTTTTCATGGCGCGTGCGTCATGGCCGAGGAAAATAGCGAACCCGCGGGCGCCGCCGCTTTCGTTGGTGAAGAGGATGTTGTTATGGTTGAGGGGGTCCGTGGTGTTGGGCGTGGTGGTATTGGGAGGTGCGACGGTGGCGAGGGCTTTGGCACCGGCAGCCACCCCGGTGTTGTGCCAGAACTCATCGCGGATCCAGAACGGTTCCAGCCCGTCGGTGATCGGGCTTTTTTGTGCGGTGAAGGACACCCGGTCAATATGGATGGTGCCGTGGCTGGTGGCGTCCTGCCATGCGCCGCAAGCCAGTTGTTGGAACTCCGGCCAATCGAAAAACACCGAACTGCCGGCGTGCACGATGACCAACCCGTGGCCTTTCCCAAGGTGCGCGATAAACGCCTTGCGCATCGCCGCATCCCACACCTGGACTGACTTGTCCTTGCCAAAAAGGTTGAAATCACTCAGGACCACCGCGTAAGGAGCCATGGCCTCAGGCTGCATGCCCGCGACGTTGGTTTCGACATCCACGCTGAAACGCCCGCTCGCCTCGAGTGTGGCCTTGATGGCGGGGGTGGTTTCCTGCCACTTGTGGTTGTTAGCCCCGCTAAGAATCAGCACGCGCAGCTTGGCATCGTCCGCCCGCGCGGGTTGGGCGACAAGGCAGGCCATGAGGGCAAGCAACCGCAGCCCGGGACGACAGGACAGGGAGCGCCTGCCGCCGCGACGGTCTCCAACATCGATCATGGTGGGAATTGACATGTTTGAAGCCTGGTACTCACAGCCGCTCAAAAACCTACAAATCCATTCACTGGAAAATATAGCAACACAAGGGTCATTGCGCTTTGCCTGACAATTTCAGGTCGAACGACTTGAAGGCAATGCCGCGCTGGAAGCCGTGGGAAATCTCGAGGGTCTGTTTGCCCTTGTTGAGTTTGAGGTCCGGGCCCTTGGCGGTTTGCCACAGGCCGGTGGTGTAGGGCAGTTCGATGGCGATTTTCTCGGTGGGCGGGGTGCTGTCGAGCACTTGGACGCTTATCACCTGTTCGAGGTTGGCGGTGGCCACCTTGAGTTCGAGGCTGTAGGTTCCGGCCTCTGGCACATCGATCTCATAGGTCACCGCAGCGCTCTGCATGTGCGCTTGGAAATGCACCTGCTTGCCACCCGTGTAACTATCATGCACCACCACACCCGCCGTCTGCGCGCCTCCATAACTGGTGACCCCCGCCATCTTGGCAAACGCAACCGCATTCACATGAATGACACCGGGGACCGGCGTGTAGGCCGGCTCCGGCTTGACAGCGGATGCGGCTTCCGGGGCTTTCGCAGGTTCGGCGGCGGGCTTGACCACGCCGGGTTCGGCGTCCATTTCCTCGGGCTTGAGCGATGCTGTTAGATCCTTGGCGGCGGCAGCGGGCGCCTGGTTCAAGGTCTTGGCCACGGCCAACACCGCGGCGGCTTGATCTTTGTTAGCTGCCAGCGACGAGGCAAGCCAACGCATGTGCTCGACCTGTGAGAAGACATCCGCACGCGCACGGGACTCGACGCAGGTGACAAACTCCGTGCCGCCCATGCCTTCGAGTTTGGAGACCTGCCAACCGCGGCCGTAACCGACGTGCCAGGTGCCCTCGGCACCCTTGAAGGCCACGCAGGCATGGGCCGGTTGGCCGACGCCGATGGCGGGGATGCCCCACGCCTGGCAAATGAAGACGGACCACGACGAACGGGGGCCGCATTTGCCACCACCCGCGAACACCGCCTTGTAGTCGACGTGGGAAATCGGTGAATTGCGCCGCCACATCTGGCTGGTGGTATCCACCACCTTCTCATTGACCAGATAATCCGGGCGCCAGGCGCGGACCATTTCCCGACCCCATGTCAGGTCGGCCTCGGAGGCCCCTGAGGACACCACGTATTGAAGGTCCCACACCGTGAGCTTGTCGAAGCTGGGGAACAAATCCTTGCTGGCATGCGCGGCTTTGAAATATTTGTAGCGCACCAGCGGATCACTCGGCGGTTTTTGTTGGCCGGAGCCCGGGGCACCGGTGCCGGGCGGACGCAGGGCCGTGGCGATCGCCAGCTTGAGCGGCATGCCAACCTTGGACTCCGGATCTGCCAGATAGATCTTTTTCCAGATCTCCAGGGCACCGGTGGACAATCCCCAACTGTTATCTTCCCTGGCGCCGAGACTCAGCGGCGTGGCCCCCTCGAGGTACAAGTCCATGACCTGGCGGTCTTTGAGCAACCATGTGAGGAACGGCTTGTTGGCGGCATCCGCCTTGGCAAAGGCGCCCAGCTTGTCGGGACCGGCTTTGGCGATGAGCTGGCGCTGGGCCAGGGCCGGCGCGACGACCGGATCCTTGAGCAAGGCCGTCAGTGACGCTTGCGTGATCTTGGCCGGATCGCTTGGAACTTTCTGGCTCAACCAAGTGGAGAGGTTGGTGCAATAGCCGGCGAATTCGCCGCTGCTGATAGCCGCGTCCAGATCCTTGGCGTTGGGCTCCCAGGCATGGAGTGGCGAAGCAAGCGAGCACAGCAGGGTGCCGGAGATGATGGACGTTAGGGCTCGATGAGGGTTGGTTTTCATGTGTTTCAGGGCAAGCACCAGCAACCAACGCACACGCCGCGGCCAATCTTTCAACATTTTTTCAGGGTCTTCGTAGGCGCGTTCGTGAGAACGCGGGGGATTGGGGTGCGGGGTCTTCGCAGGCGCGTTCGTGAGAACGCGGGGGATTGGGGTGCGTCAGTCCAATACAACCCCTGAAAGAACGGATGCCGCTGAGAGCGCTGATTGATTTCGAAGTGGCATGGCGGCTACAATCCGCCGCCACCAGTGGATGTGGGCGGGACGCCCACACTCCTTGAAAATGTGCACACCCGCATCATCTGAACCCATAACATCCTTTGGCCGGAGGCCAACGGATGTTACTTGGCTTTCAGATCGAAATACTTGAGCGCGACGCCGCGCTGATAGGGAGCGTTGAGCCAGATCGTCTGGCTGCCCTTGACCAGGCGGATTTCCGCCGGTTTGGTGGTCTGCCACAGGCCGGCCGTCCACGGCAGTTCCAGCCAGGCGTGGCCATCCTGCACGGTGCCCACGCTGAATTCCCAGATGGTCGGTCCGCCCGTCGAGCCGCTGCTATCCAGCGTGTGCAAACGCACAAACTGGGTCGTCACCTGCGGGAAATCCTTCACGTAGTCGGCACCGATGGTGGTCCCTTCAAAGAGGGTTTTCCACTCTTCGCCATCCTTGTACTCAACGGCAAACTTCGAGATTTTGCTATAGGCACGCTCGTCGATCATGATGGTGCTGATGGGGGTGGGCTTGCCCAGATCGAACTCGAGATGGCAATTCTCCACGCCCATGCTGCACGCCCAGCGCGTGCCCGGATTGTTGTCAATCATGAATTGCGGTCCCAGATCCTTGACCTGGTTGCGGAACACGTTGGAGGCGGTCGCGCTCTTGATCGGGGCCATCGCGCCGAACGATCTAACGGACATGGCCTGTCCGCTGTTGATGGTGGCGACCTTGGCGGTCAGCTCATAGATGCCGGTAGCCGGGACTTCGATCTTGTAGCCAACCCAGCACGACGCCATGCCCTGCGGGAAAAGCAACTGCTTGCCACCGGTGGTGCTATCAATCACGCCCACCCGCGGTTCGCCGCCCCAGACGGTGATGCCGCCGGTTTCAAAAAAGCTCGGACCCTCGACATGAATGACGCCGGGAACCGGTTTGTAGGGAGGTTCGGCTTTGACGGTGGGTTTGGCTTCACCCTTGTCTTGGACCGCGACGACGGCACCCGAATCCGCATTCATCTCGCTCACCTTTTCCGATGCGTCCAGATCGCGCTTGGTGACTGCCAAAGCCTGGGTGATGCTCTTGGCCACAGTTAGAACGGCGGCGGATTGTTCCTTGGCCGGCAGGGCGCCAGCCAACCAGCGCATGTGTTCCACCTGGCTGAAGGCGGTGGTCAGCAAACGCGCCTCGGTGCCTTCGACAAATTCACCACCGGACATGCCCTCGAGTCTCGAGGCATTCCAGCCCCTGCCGTAAGCGACCTGCCAATGGCCATCCTTCGCCTTGTAGGCGACGCAGGCATGCGCGGGTTGGCCGACGCCCATGGCGGGGATGCCCCAGGCCTGGCAAATGAAGACGGACCACGACGAACGGGGGCCGCATTTGCCGCCGCCATCTAACACGGCACGGTAGTCCACATGAGGCACGGGCGAATTGCGGCGCCACACACACGAGGTGGTATCCACGACCTTCTCGTCATTTTTGAAAAGCGGGTTCCAGGTGTTGACCATTTCCCGGCCCCAGCTCAGGTCCGCCTCGGAGGCGCCTGAGTTGACCACGAATTGCAGGTCCCACACCGTGAGGTTGTCAAAGCTGGGGAACAATTCCTTGTTGGCATGGGCGGTCTTGAAATATTTATAGCGCACCAGCGGATCACTCGGCGTTTTCTGCTGGCCGGAGCCCGGGGAACCGGTGCCGGGCGGACGCAGTGCCGTGGCCATCGCCAGACGCAGGTAGAGACCTTGTCTTGAATCCGGATCGGCCACGTAGATCTTTTTCCAAATCTCCAGGGTGTTGGTGGAAATCGACCAACTGTTGTCGTCCCTGAGCGCCATCTTGGTGGGCGTCGCTCCTTCCAAAATCATCTCCGTGATGGGCCGGCTCTTCAAGATCCAGGCCAGGAATGGTTTGTTAGCCGCATCCGCCTTGGAAAACGCCGACAGCTTGTCAGGACCGACCTTGGCGATGAACTGGCGCTGGGCAAGCGTGGCCGCGAGCGCCGGATTCTTGAGCAATTCGGTCAATGCCGGGTGTGTGAGCTTGGCGGGATCGGCAGGTGTCTTCTGGCCCAGCCAGGTGGTTAGATTGGTGCAATAGCCGGCGAACTCGCCGCTGCTGATAGCCGCATCCAAATCCTTGACATTGGGTTCCCAGGCATGCAGTGGCCCGCTGAGCGAACAGAGGAGGGTGCAAGCGATAAGGGACTTGAGAGTTCGTTGGCTGATTGTTTTCATGTGATTCAGGCACGCAAGCTCGCGCACCGCGCAGCCAACGTGTGCCCAGCCGCGGATCTTTCAACTTTTTTTCACCGCGAAACCTGAATCCTGCGGCGGCGCAGGCTCTCAAGCGGGCAGGCTCTGGCGGGGCGGCCGCCGCCGTCAAGGGCCCCGGCCAGTGTGGGCAATTCGCACCCGTCGCGTAAGAAATGCGGATTTTTAAGAGACAGGGTTGCGTTCGGGCGGGTTTTAGAGCAGAAGTCTTCGCCCGCATGACTCAATTTTTGCTTGAACCCGCCCGTCGCACTGGTTGCGAGGATCTGAACGCACTCGCCGAGGTATTGCGGGGGGCAGCCCAGCGCCAACGCTCACCCATCGATGACGTGCTCGATGCCGGGCTGGTCAACGAGGAAAGTTACCTGCGCGAATTGGCCGGTTTGCTCAATCTGGAGTGGCTGCCGAGCATCCCGATGGCGGATGTGCCGCTGCCCTTGCGCGAAGCCTGCGGCCCGCGCATCGCCCTGCGCCACCGCTTGCTGCCCGTGGCCATCGAGGGCGAGGGCGACCAACGCCGGCTCAAACTCGCCACCTTCGACCCCTTCAATCTGATCGCCCGCCAAGTGGCGGCGCAGGAATTGTCCTTGCCCATTGATTGGTGCATGGCGTCGCGCAAGCGTTTGCACGAGGCGCTGCGCCGGCTCTACGGGGTGGGGGCGGATACCTTTGAGCAAATCCTGGAGGGCCGGGATTTCGACTACGACCACATCGACGGCGGCGAAGACCAGGCCAACATCATTGATGCCGACGACGATGAGGAGGCGAGCGTGGTCAAGTTTGTCAACCAGATCATCCGTGAGGCGCTCGACCAACGGGCAACGGATATCCACGTCGAGCCGCTGAGCACCAACCTGCGGATCCGTTACCGCATCGATGGCCGACTGTTAGAAATTGCCGTGCCGGAAAACATCAAGGCCCTGCAGAGTTCGGTTATCGCCCGTCTGAAAATCATGGCGCACCTCGACATCGCCGAGCGCCGCGTGCCCCAGGACGGCCGTATCAACCTCCAGTTTGAAGGCCAAACCATCGACGTCCGCGTCGCCACCGTGCCCACCGTGGAGGGTGAGAGCGTGTCACTGCGCCTCCTCAACCAAGAGCGCTTCAATCTGGACAAGTTGCGCATGGAGCCGTATGTGCGCCGCAAGATTGAAGAGTTGCTGCACCTGCCTAACGGCATCATCCTGATCACCGGTCCCACCGGATCGGGTAAATCCACCAGCCTGTATTCCTTCCTCAGCGAGGTGAACCATCCCGAGCAACGCATCGTTACCGTTGAGGATCCGGTGGAAAACAAACTCACCGGCGTGATGCAGATTGCGGTCAAATCCGAGATCGGCCTGACCTTTGCCAACGCGCTGCGCTCGATTCTGCGCGCCGACCCCAACATTGTCATGATCGGGGAAATCCGCGACCTGGAGACGGCGGAGATCGCCATCCGCGCCTCGCTCACCGGTCACTTGGTGTTTTCCACCCTTCACACCAATGACGCACTCGGCGGCATCAGCCGCTTGATCGACATGGGCGTGGAACCGTTCCTGGTTTCCGCCGCCGTGCGCGCCTTCCTCGCCCAACGCCTGGTGCGCCGCCTCTGCCCGCATTGCAAGGTGGCCCGTCACGTGTCTGATGACGACCGCCGCGAACTGGGCATGCCCATGAACATCGCCGGCCAAGCCTACGCCCCCGGTGCCGGCGGTTGCGACCAATGCCGCGGCACCGGCTTCTCGGGCCGCCTCGCCATTTATGAAATGGTCTTGCTCACCCCGCCGATGCAGGACCTCATCTCCCACAGCGCCCATGCCAATGACGTGCGCACCCAGGCCGTCCGCGATGGCTACGTGCCGATGCGCGGCTATGGCTGGCACAAGGTGATGCAGGGCGAAACCACCATCGAGGAAGTCGTTTCCGTCACCTCGTCCGATATCGGCGGCGCGGATTGATAGGTTGTGCCGCCCTCTCATCTAGCAAGTTTTCCCCATGCCGCTGTTTGCCTACAAAGCCCTGAATGCCAAAGGCGCCGTCACCGCCGGCGAGTTTGATGCGGCCGACCGCACCGAGGCGCTGCGCGTGCTCGACCGCAAAGGCCTCCAACCGGTGAGCCTCACCGAGACCGCCACAGCCGCCGCCGCGTCTGTTAGAAAAACCGGCGGCAAGCCGCAGGCGGAGGCGACATCCGGCGCCTCCGGCAAGGAGGAAAAAATCCCTGAGGGACCGATCAAGTTGAAGCGCCAGGAGGTGGTGCTTTTCACTGAGGAACTCTCGGACATGCTCAGTGCGGGCCTGCAACTTGAGCCGGCGCTCAAATCCATGGAAAACCGCCAGGAGCTGGGCAACCTGAAAGCCGTCTCCTTCAAGATCCGCCAGGTCGTGCGCGACGGCGTGAATTTTTCCGTGGCCTTGAAAAAGGCGAGTCCGAGCTTTGGTCCGCTGTATTGCTCGCTGGCCGCGGCGGGTGAGGCGTCCGGTGCGCTCGACACCATTCTCAAGCGCCAGGCGCATTATCTCAAGACCCTGGCGGATTTGCAAAGCCGCTTGATTCTGGCGATGATCTATCCGGCGTTTCTGGTGCTGGCCGGCATAGGGGCGTCGGTGGTGTTTGTCACCACGCTGATTCCGCAGCTTACGGCGCTGATTGCCAGCACGCCGGGCGGCAAAATCCCCATCGGCGCGGCCATTCTGATAGGAGCCTCCGCGTTTTTGAAAAAATGGTGGATCGTGATGTTGTTGGTCATCGTCGGCGCGGCCATCTTCTTCAAGGCTTGGAAGGACAACGAGGCGAACAAGCCAACCTGGGACCGGATCAAGCTCAAGCTGCCGCTGGCCGGGCCGGTCATCACCAGCCGCTTTTACGTGCAGTTTTTGGAAACCATGGCCAACCTCGTCGCCAACGGGTTGCCCTTGCTGCGCGCCTTGGAGTTGTCGCGCGATGCCACCTACAATCGCTCGTTGCGGATGGAGCTTGACCGCGTGATCGAGCAAGTCGGCGATGGTCGTTCGTTTTCCAAAGCCTTGATCCGCAGCGGGGCCTTCCCGGCCTTGCTCATTGACATGGTGTCAGTGGGTGAACAAACCGGCAAGATCGACGTCTCGCTGCGCCGCGCGGCCGAGCGCTTTGACAAGGATTTGGACAAGGACCTGCAGCGCATCATGGCGCTGATCATGCCCACCGTGCTCATCGTCATGGCCGTGCTCATCGGCACCATGGCCTATCTGATGATCACCGCCATCTTCCAAACCATCTCCGCCCTCCACTGAACAGAGGAGGGCGGTATCGGGCGGGGTTACTCCGCGCCGCGCGTTTCGAGCTTCTGCATCCGCGAGTTGAGCTGTTCGATTTGTTTGCCCAGCTTGCGCATTTCATTGAGCATCGCGGCGTTTGGATCGGGAACACGACCCGCTTCCGGCTTGACCTTGTTGTCCTGGTTGAGGTCGCGGCGGGGTGCCTCGCGCGGAGCGCTCATGTCGGCGGGTGCCTGCGCCTTGCGTTGATTCAATTCCTTCTCCATCCTTGCGCTTTCCTCACGGGCCTTGGTGGCCTGCTCGGCAAATCCCGCTGCGGCCAAATGCTCGGCAGCCTGCCGCAAATGTCTAAGCTTGGCCACTTGGGACTGATCCGCTTGAACCGGCGGCTGCGCTTGGCCAGCCGACAGATTGGGCCGGGCCATCGGGCGTTGCGGTTGCGCCATCTTGGGCTGCGGCATCTGGCGTTGCGGTCCCGCGGCGTTGGGCTGGACCATCCGGGGGCCCCAGCCACCATGCCGGTGCGAGCGGAACATCCCGCCGCCCTGCCAACCTAACATATTCTTGCGGCCCATGTGGCGTTGATTTCCGGCGGCATTGGACGGTTCCATGCGGGGACCCCAGCCGCCATGCCGGTGGGACCGGGACATCGCGCCACCCTGCCAACCTAACATGTTCTTACGCCCCATGTGGCGTTGATTTCCGGCGGCATTGGACGGTTCCATGCGGGAACCCCAGCTGCCATGCCGGTGGGACTGGAACATCGGATTGCCCTGCCGGTTAGACTGGAACATCGGATTGCCCTGCCAGCCAAAGCGGTTTTGTTGCGCCTGCGGCGGTTGCTGGCCAGGCATGTTGTGTTGGGCCATGCGCGGACCCCAAGCCCCCTGCCGGGGTGAGGGGATCATCGGGTTGCCTTGCCAGCCGAAGCGGTTTTGCTGCGCCTGCGGCGGTTGCTGGCCAGGCATGTTGTGTTGGGCCATCGGCTGTTCCTGACCACCCGGCATGTGGGGCCGCATTTGCGGCGGTGCCGGCGCTGTTGGATTTTGTTGGGCCATCGGGCGCTCCTGACCCCCCGGCATGTGGGGCCGCATCTGCGGCGGTGGCGGCGCTGTTGGATTTTGTTGGGCCATTGGGCGCTCCTGCCCCCCCGGCATGTGGTGCCGCATCTGCGGTTGAGCCGGTGCCGCTGGATTGGGTTGGGCCATCGGCTGCTCCTGTGGTTTCATGGCGTTATGAAGGGTCTCAGCCAATTGAGGATTTTCTTTGGCAAGCGTGCGGAGACGTTGGATGAGGGGGCGGGCCTCCTCACGTTTGCCCGCGCGGTGAAGTTCTTGCAGTTCGCGCACCATGGCCTGAATCTGTTCGGGATTGGGAGCCGCCTGCGGGGCAGCCCCGGGGGCTGACTCACGTGGCGCGTCCTGCGCCTGCAGGGTCATGGGTAACAACATCATTCCGGCGGCGAGCAGCGGAAACAGCGGCAAATAGGGGGATCTGGTTTTCATGGCATGGGTGGGGTGTGGATTGACAAACGCAGTGTTCAAACCCTCCAAGCCTCCAAGAGTTGCCAGATACTTGGATTCAACCCCAAAAGCAGGCGCCCCAAAGAATATCAGCCGCCCCCCCCGAATCCGCATTTCCCGCTTTTCATCTCCTCCACATTGCCATAGACCTCCTGCGACATGAGCCAAATCGTTCTCTTATTTTCCGGCCAAGGCGCGCAAAAAGTGGGTATGGGCAAAGATTTGGCGGAAGCCTCCGCCACCGCGCGCGACTTGGCTGCTGAGGCCGATGAAGCCCTCGGATTTTCCATCTCGAACATCATGTTTGGAGGTCCCGATGAGGAACTCACCAAAACCTCGCGCTGCCAACCCGCCCTTTTCCTTCATGGCCTGATGGCCCTCGCCCTCGTCCGCGAACGCCTGCCGCAACTCCAAGCCGTGGCCACCGCCGGCCTCTCGTTAGGCGAATTCACCGCCCATGTCGCCGCGGGCACGTTTTCCTTTGCCGACGGCCTGCGCCTCGTCGCCCGCCGCGGCGAATACATGGAAGCCGCCTGCCTCGCCACCCAAGGCACCATGGCCGCCCTCATCGGCGGCGATGAAGAGCAAGTGCGCGCCTTGGCCGCCGCCGCTGATGTCGATGTCGCCAACTTCAACGCCCCGGGCCAAATCGTGCTTTCCGGCACCGTGGCTGGCATTGATGCCGCGGTCGCCAAGGCCAAGGACTTTGGCATCCGCCGCGCCATCAAGCTCAACGTCGCCGGCGCCTATCACTCACGGCTGATGCAAAGCGCCAAGGAACTGCTGGCCACCCAACTTGCCGCCGTGGCTATTCAAACCCCGGGCATGCCCGTCGTCTGCAACTTCTCCGCCAGCGTGGTGTCTGAGCCGGCCGAAATCCGCCATTCGCTCGAATCCCAAGTGACCGGGTCCGTCCGCTGGACCGAGTCGATTCAAAAACTCATCTCACTGGGCCATCGCAATTTTCTCGAACTCGGCCCCGGCAAGGTCATCGCCGGCTTGCTCGGAAAAATCGACAAGGATGTGACCGTGCATTCCATCGAGGACCTCGCCTCGCTTGAGGCCGCGGTTGCGGCCTTGTCCTGAGTCGGAAAAAAATATCCGCCGGTTTGAAAAAAGGTGTTGCGCGGGGCCGGATTGCCTCATAGGTTGCGCGCCACCCGAACGGGGATGGAGCGGTAGCTCAGTTGGTTAGAGCGCCAGCCTGTCACGTTGGAGGTCGCGGGTTCGAGCCCCGTCCGCTCCGCCATCCCCCCGGTAAGGAACCCCGCCCGCAACGGCGGGGTTTTTCTTTGCACTCCCGCATCAAAAAAAGGGAGCGGGACTGGGTTGTCCCGCTCCATGGTGGTGGGTAGGCGTTGGCGGTTGGGCAGGGCTGCTCTTCTCTTCCCTTGAGCCTTGGATATTGGGAGTTGGATATTGGATATTGAAAATCCTGGCCGGATTGAATGTCCAACGCCCAATGTCCAATATCCAATTTCCAAGGTGAAGAGATGGCGGTACTCTGGCTGGCGCAGCCGCGTTGCCCGCTCCCTGCTTATTGCTTCGCCTTGTCGAAGGCCGCGTCGAAGGCAATGTTGCTCGACGGGAAATCCACGCTGCGGACGAACGACGAGGCTTCCGCCGCGCCATGCACGCGGTCCATGCGGATGTCTTCCCATTCGACGGAAAGCGGTCCGCGATAGCCGGTGTCGTTGAGGGCGACGATGATGTCTTCAAACTCGATGTCGCCATGGCCGAGGGAACGGAAATCCCAGAACCGGCGGGCATCGCCGAAATTGGTGTGACCGCCGAACACGCCGACGGTGCCGTCGCCGTGGCTCCACCACACATCCTTCATGTGCACGTGGAAAATCCGCGTGGCAAACTCACGGATGAATTTCACGTAGTCCACGCCCTGATAGCCGAGGTGCGACGGGTCGTAGTTGAAACCAAAGCGTTTGTGGTTGCCTACTGCGGCGAGCGCGCGCTTGGCGGAGGCGATGTCGAAGGCGATTTCGGTTGGATGCACTTCGAGGGCGAAGTTCACGTTGGCCTTGTCGAAGGCGTCGAGGATTGGCAGCCAGCGCTTGGCAAAGTCGGCAAAGCCCTTGTCATAAAATTCCTGTGTGGTGGGCGGGAAGGCATAAATCGAATGCCAGATGGACGAACCGGTGAAGCCGTTGACCACTGCCGGGAAATCATCCTTGCTCTTGCGGCCGGGCTTGGCGTCAAAGAATGCGCGCGCCGCCTTGCCGGTGGCGATCATCTGCTTGGCCGCGCGTTTTCTAACGCCTTCGGGACTGCCATCGCCCCAAATCGCGGGCGAGAGGATCGCTTGGTGGCGTTCGTCGATGAGGTCGCACACCGCCTGACCGACGAGGTGGTTGGAAATGGCGAAGCAAGTGAGTCCGTGGTCGGCGAGCAACTCCCACTTTTCCTTCACATAGGATTTTTTGGCCAGCGCGGCGTCCACATCGAAGTGGTCGCCCCAGCAGGCGAGTTCAAGACCATCATATCCCATCTCGCAGGCGAGCGGGGCGAGTTGTTCGAGCGGCAGGTCGGCCCATTGGCCGGTGAAGAGTGTGACTGGACGTGGCATGACTGGTTGGGATTGGGGGTTAGGGTTGCCAGTTTGTATGCAACCGGCAGGCCGAACTAAAGAAAAAAACTCGGGCTCAGGCAAGAATCTTGCGGCGCACTTCCGCGTCCCACAAGGCGCGGACGCGCGGGCCTATCCGCGGTGGCGGAAACGTTCTTGTGCCGATGACGGACACCGCCACCGGCCCGCGCGTGGCGGAGGTGAGAAACACCTCGTCCGCACTATCAAGGTCCGCCTGCCGCAGCGTGACTTCCTCACAGGGGATCCCATGTTGCGCGGCAAGTTCCATCACCACCCCGCGGGTGATGCCAGCCAGACAACCGGAGGCGAGGGAAGGGGTCCGCAATCCACCTTCTCTAACAATAAAAACATTCGCGGTGGCCGCCTCGCACAATTCCCCGGCGGTGTTGAAAAACAAGGTTTCATCAAACCCGGCGCGCCGCGCGTGATCGAGAGCCACCAGGTTTTCCGCATAGGAAGCACATTTCAATCCCGCCAGCGCCCCGTGTTCATTGCGCGGCCAGGGGGACGCTGTCAGTGCCAGACTGGCGGGAGTTTCAGCCACCGGCGAGGCCACCATCCATACCATGCGATCCGCCCCCCTGGCCAAATCCGCGAGCGCACCGCTGCCTGCGGAAACCGCCAGGCGGATGCGTGCCCGCCCGCTGCCATAACCTGCGCGCTGCAACAAGTGCTCCATCGCCGCCGGCAAATCCGCGAACTCCTCATGCGGTGCCACCCAACCGAACCTCGCGCAGCCCGCGCCAAGACGCGCCAGATGGCGCCCCCCTAACACGACCTTTCCGTCCTGACCTAACAATGTCTCAAACAACCCCAGGCCGAGCATCGCGCCACGATCGAGCGGTGCCGCAGGCAAGGTCTCCACCCATTGGCCATTGCACCAGAGCGTGTTCATCGGCGCGGATGCTATCCCGGGGAACGGCACTTGCCAAGTCCCGTGAATGCGCGGCTTCAGCACCCAACATGCGCCCGGCGGTTCGGAGACCGCCGCTCCTTGGGTGCCCCCGATTCCCCGCTTGGCGAAGCCCGGGCATTGGCCTACCCTCGCCCACGTCTCACAATCCGCCCCAGCCTCATTGCCACCATGCGCTTCCAAATCTTTTTCTCCGGTCTGGCCATTCTCGCCCTGGGCTTTGCCGCCATGCAGGTGCTGGAAAAGCCGGCGGCTTTTGGCTTTCTCCTTGGCGCGCTCACGCTCGGCGGCGGTTTGATCATCTGCGGCTTGTTTGCCCTGCGCAACCGGTGGCACGGCATCATTGGTGCCGGCGTGGTCGCCTTGTTAGGCGCATCCCGCGGCCTTGAAAACCTCGCCGCCCTGCCCAAATTCTGGTTTGGCGGGCGCGAGTGCGGCCCGGCCCCAGTGTTAGAGTCCGCGGTGGCCCTGATCTGCATCCTGCAGCTCATCCTCGTGGTGCGCCTGCTGTTTGCGGAAAAACGGCGGCAGATGTTGGCTGACGCGCCGGAGGACTAGATTTCCCGCGGCCTATTTCAATTCCTTCAGATTGATATTCTTGAACTGCACCTTCATGGGCGGGCCCGGGTGCATCTGGAGCGCGATGATCCCGTTTTTGACGGCCGTGCTGGTGTCATTGTCGGTGATCTGGCACATCACGACACCATTGATAGAGAGCGTGATGTTAGAGCCGATGCACAGAATCGTATAATGGTTCCAGTCCCCCGGCTTGTAGTTCTTGAGCAACTCGGCGGCGTCGCCGATCTTGCGCACCTCCTTGGTGCCATCCGCCGCGATGGTGACGTTCTCACCGCGTGCCGCGATCAGGCCGCGCTTGTGATGATAGACGTAGCCGATCAGGCTGCCGTCGCCGGTCATGTCCGCCTGATAGCCATAGGTGTCCCAGTTGGGCCGGGTTTCGGAACGGATCTGGACGCCGGAGTTGGCGGCGCCGCTCAATTTGAAATCGCAGTTGAGTTCGAAGTCGGCGGGTTTGCCGCCTTGCCAGACGAGGTAATTGCAGGCCTTGCAGGGTTTTTCGGCGGTGCTTTCGGCGGTCAGCGCGCCATCCTCCACGGTCCACCAACCGGGGGCGCCTTCCCAGCCGCTCAGGTCCTTGCCATTGAACAGGCACACTCCCACGCCGCAGGTCGAGGCGGCTTGGGCGTCGCCGGCGGCGCACGCGGGGTCAGCGGCCGGTGCCGCGGTGGCCATGCCACATGCGAGCGCTAGGATGCCGCTCATGACGCTGCCTTTCAGGAAGGCTCCACACACGGGGGCCACATTCGATGGATGGGTCTGCATGCCCCTACTACTCACAGCAGGCCGCGGATTTTTCATCCGTGAAAAAGGAGGCCCCACTCACCCGCCCGGGACGCAGCTCTTGAAAAATCCCGCAGCCGCGCGGGGGCGGGATTTGTTTCACCCATCAAAACTCCACTTCCGTCCCCAGCACGCCCAGTTCCACCGCCCCGCCGTGGCGTGCGGCGAGGGCCTCGCGGAGGCTTGCCGCGCGATCCAACTCGCCGTGAACCAGCCAGACTTTGTGTTTCGGCCCGGTGGTGCGCTCGAAGTAATCCACCAACTCGGAATGGTCGGCATGGCCGGAGAAGGAATCCACGCTTTCGATTTTGGCGCGCACTTGGTAGCGGCCGCCGAGGATGGGCACTTCTTTTTCGCCATCGCAGATGCGGCGGCCGAGGGTGTTGTCCGCGCAATACCCGACAAAGAGCACCGTGGTGCGCGGGTCTCCGATGTTGTTCTTGAGGTGGTGCAGGATGCGCCCGGCCTCGCACATGCCGGAGGCGGAAATGATGATCACCACGCCTTTGAGCTCGTTGAGCGCCATGGAGCCGCGCACCGACCGCACCAATGTTAGATTCTCAAACCCGAACGGGTTTTGTTTTTCAAACAACGCCTCGTAGACCTCGGCATTGAACGCCTCGGGATGCAGCCGGTAGATCTCGGTGGCACTGACCGCCAGCGGGCTGTCCACATACACCGGGATCTCGGGAATCTTGCCACCCTCGAACAACTCGTTGAGGACGAACAGGATTTGTTGGGTGCGTTCCACGGCAAACGCCGGGATGAGGATCTTGCCGCCGCGCCGCACCGCCTGGCGGATGACCTCCGCGAAAAATTCCCCGACGCCCGGCGGCGCCTCGTGCTCGCGGCCGCCGTAGGTGCTTTCCATCAGCAAGAAATCCACATCCTTGACCGGCACCGGATCGCGCAGCACCTCGTTGTGGCCGCGGCCGATGTCGCCGGAAAACAGGAACCGCTTGGTCTTGCCGTCGGCGTGGTCATTCACCTCTAACAAAACCTGCGCGCTGCCGAGAATATGCCCCGCATCAATGAAGGTGAGCGCCACTCCGTCCGCCACAAAGATCGGCCGGTCATAACCAACGGTGACAAACTGGCGCAGACAATGCTCCGCGTCCTTTTCGCTGTATATCGGCTCGACCGGTTCCAATCCGTCGCGTTTGCGGTGTTTGTTGAGCCATTCGATATCGCCGGTCTGGATGCGTGCGGAATCCGCCAGCATGATCTGGCACAGGTCGCGGGTGGCATCCGTCGCGTAGATGTTGCCAGTGAAGCCTTTCTTGGCCAGATTGGGCAGATTGCCACTGTGGTCAATGTGCGCGTGGGATAAAATGACCGCATCCACCGCCGCCGGATCATAGTGGGGAAAACCGCAGTTGATCCCGTAGGCGAGCTTGCGGCTGCCCTGATAGAGGCCGCAATCCAACAGGATCCGCTTGCCATTGACCTCCAGCAAATGTTGCGATCCGGTGGTGGTGCCGGCGGCACCGCAAAACCTGAGTTTCATGGGTGGGTGTATGGGTTAGACATGGATGGCGTGGCCTTCGGCGGCGAGGGCCGCCTCGTGAATCACTTCCGAAAGCGTCGGGTGGGCGTGGATGGTGGCGTGGATTTCCTCGGCGGTGAGTTCCTGATCCAGCGCCAGTCCCATTTCGGCGATGAGCTCGGTGGCGTTTTCGCCGATGATGTGCGCGCCTAACAATTCACCGTGGCGCTTGCCAAACAACAACTTGGCAAACCCCTCCGGTTCGCCGGTGGCAATCGCCTTGCCAATCGCCATGAACGGGATTTTGCCCACGCGGTACTCGACGCCCGCCGCCTTGAGCTCGCGCTCGGTCTTGCCGACCGAGGCCACCTGCGGATGGCAATACGTGCATCCCGGAAAGTTCTTGATTTGGCGCGGCGTGTGGCCGTTCAGATAGAGCCCTTCCACCGCCTGCACCGCCTCAAACGACGCGGTGTGCGCCAGCCACGGCGGGCCGGTGATGTCGCCGGCGGCATAGACGCCGGGCAGCGACGTTTCATAGCGCGCGCCGACCTGGATATAGCCGCGTTCGGTTAGGGCGGGTTGCAGGCCGCCGGGCAGGACCGGTTGGATGCCGATGGCCACCAGGCAGACCTCGGCGCGGAGGACGCCGGTTTCCTTGGGGCCTTCGATGCTGATTTCCACGTGGCTGCCGTGATCGGCGGCGGCGACCAGCCTGGTGTTTGTTAGACAGCGGATGCCTTGTTTGATCAGGGATTTTTCCAGCGTCTCGCCGATCTCGTCATCCTCCACCGGCAGCAGGCGCGGCAACATTTCCACCAGCGTCACCTTGGTGCCGAAGGCGTTGTAAATATAGGCGAACTCGACGCCGATGGCGCCGGCGCCGATGATGATGAGGTCCTTGGGTTGTTGGGCGAGCACCATCGCCTCCTTGGAACCGATCACCGAGGTGCCGTTGAAGGGCAGTTGCGGCAGACCGCGGGACTTGCAGCCGGTGGCGATGAGAATGTGCCGGGCCTCCAGCGTCCGGGTGCTGCCATCCGCCGCCGTGACGCCGACCTTGCCGGCCGCTTCGAGCGAGCCCACGCCGGGGATGTAATCAACCTTGTTTTTCTTGAAGAGAAACTCGATGCCCCCGGCCAAGCGCCCGGCAACCTTGCGGGAACGGCCCACCACCGCCGACCAATCGTAGGTCAGCCCGTCGATTTTCAAACCGAACTCGGCCGCCTTGTGGGTGAGCATCTGGTAAACCTCGGCGTTCTTCAACAGCGCCTTGGTCGGTATGCAGCCCCAATTCAGGCAGGTGCCGCCCGCCCGGTCGGCCTCGACACAGGCGACGTTTTGTCCGAGTTGGGCGGCGCGGATGGCCGCGACGTAGCCGGCCGGGCCACCGCCAATAACAATGAGATCGTAAGCCATGGGATGTGTGATTTCTGAGTTGCGCCACCAGCTTGTCGCAGAATGGCAGGCTTGTCAAAGCGTGAAAATCCCCGTGGTGGCATACCGGTGTTGCTGCGGGCGTCATGAAAGAACGCGTGGCGTAGGTGCGTTATGGTGACTTCCCCCGTCTCCGCACGCAATGAACCGCCCTCTCCGTTTAATCCTCGTTTTTCTCGGCATCGTTGGCATCGCCTGGGTCGCGTGGCGCGTCTTTGCCAAAAAGGCGGTGACCTTGCCGGAACTCCAAACGCTCGCGGTGAAACGCGGTGACGTGTTCGCCAGCATCAGCGCCACCGGCACGATCGAGCCCGAGGAAGTGGTGGATATCGGCGCCCAGGTGACCGGGCAGATCCTGTCATTCGGCACTGACACGGAAGGCAAGACCGTCGATTATGGCTCGCAGGTGGAGGAAGGCGCGCTGTTGGCCAAAATCGATGACTCGCTCTATGCCATCAACAAGAAGCAGGCGGAGGCCCAACTCCAGCAGGCGCAATCCGCGGTCATCTCCGCCGAGGCCGGCCTCGTCCAAAGCAAGGCCAAACTCGAACAAGCGCGGGCGCAATTGAACCAGGCGAAAAAAGATTGGGACCGCGCCGAAAAACTCGGCCCCTCGGATTCCCTCTCGCACTCGGCCTTTGACACCTATCAAAGCACCCACGAGGTGGCCAAGGCCAACATGGCCGCCGCCGAGGCCGCCTGCGAGGTGGCCGGCGCCCAAATCGCCACCAGCAAGGCCACCGTCATGCAGGCCCAGGCCGCCATCCAACTGGCGGACCGCAACCTCGGGTATTGCACGATTTCCTCCCCGGTCAAGGGCATCGTCATCGACCGCCGGGTGGACGTGGGGCAGACGGTGGTGTCCAACATGAGTGCCTCCAGCCTGTTTTTGTTGGCCAAGGATTTGCAGAAACTGGAGGTGTGGGTGGCCGTCAACGAGGCCGACATCGGCAGCATCCATCCCGGCCAGTCGGTCGCCTTCACTGTGGACACCTTTTCCGGCACGACCTTCCAGGGCTCCGTCAACAAAATCCGCCTCAACGCCACCATGAGCCAGAACGTGGTGACCTACACCGTCGAAATCAACACCGACAATGCGGATGGCCTGCTGTTGCCCTATCTAACGGCGAGCGTGAAGTTCGAGATCGATCACAAGCAAAACGTGCTGACCGTGCCCAATGCGGCGCTGCGCTGGCGGCCGGATGACAACCAGCTCGCGCCCGGCGCGGAGAACCCGTTCAGCTCCAAGGGCGGCAAGAAGGATGCCGCCAGACCCGGCCGCAAGGACGCGGCCAAGGGCGGCGCGAAAGCGGCCGAGAAAAAGAAGACCCAAAACGGCTACCTGTGGGTGCGCGAATCCAACAAGTCCAACCTGGTCAAGCCGCTGAAGGTGCGCGTCGGCATCAGCGATGGCGTCATCACCGAAGTCATGCCGGCCACTGAGGAGGCCACGCTCGAGGGCGTGGAAGTGGTCGTCGCCGAGCAGCGCGAGGGGGACACCTCGGTCTCCACCGAAACCACCAATCCCTTCGCACCCAAATTCCCCCCGCGCGGCGGACCGAAAAAATAAGCCGCGGTACCGGCGTGCGCGTGATCCCATGAATCTCATCGAACTGCGAGACATCCGCAAAACCTTCTTTCTGGGCGAGGTGGTGCTGCCCGTCCTCAAGGGCATCAGCCTCGACATCGCCAAGGGCGACATGGTCGCCCTCACCGGCGCGTCCGGCTCCGGCAAGAGCACCCTGATGAACACGCTCGGCTGCCTCGATCGTCCGACCTCCGGGGACTACCTGCTTGACGGGCAGGAAGCCTCGCGCCTATCTAACGATGAGCGCGCGCTACTGCGCAATCAGAAGATGGGCTTCGTGTTCCAAAACTTCAATTTGCTGCCGCGCACCATGGCCCAGGCGCAGGTGATGATGCCCTTGTTGTATGGTGGCAAACACATCTCGCAGCGGGAGGCCCGCCAGCGTGCCGCGGCCATGTTGGAGCGGGTGGGATTGGCCGACCGCATGGATCACCAGCCGTCGCAACTATCCGGGGGCCAGCAACAACGCGTGGCCCTGGCGCGCGCCCTGATCAACCATCCGCCGTTGCTGCTTGCCGACGAGCCGACCGGCAACCTTGATTCCCAAACCACCCGCGAGGTGCTGGCCCTTTTCAAACAACTCAATGAGCAGGATGGCATCACGATTCTGATCGTCACCCATGATCCCAAGGTGGCGGCGAGCTGCAAACGGGTGATCCGCATGGCGGACGGCTTGATCGAAGCGGATGAAAGGATCACGCCCGGCAGCTCATGAAAACCCTGCGGATCCTGCTGGCTTCCCTAACAGCCTTGCGCCGCAATGTGATGCGCTCGGCGTTGACCACCCTCGGCATCGTCATCGGTGTGGGCGCGGTGATTGCCATGATGGAGATCGGCAACGGGTCATCGGCATCCATCCAGAAAACCATTGCCAGCATGGGAGCCAACACGCTGATGATTTTCCCCGGCGCGGCGGCCAGCGGCGGGGTGTCCTTTGGCGCCGGCAGCACCATGACCCTGACCCCCGATGACAGCGAAGCCATCCTGCGCGAATGCCCGTCGGTCCGCAACACCGCCGCCGTGGTCCGCTCCAAAAACGCCCCCGTCATCTGCGGCAACAAAAACTGGGTGCCTAACGAAATCCAGGGCACCACCCCGGACTATCTCAAGGTGCGCGAGTGGTCGCTGACCGAAGGCGCGACGTTTGATGAGCGCGATGTGCGCAACGCCGCCCGGGTCTGCCTGGTTGGCCAGACGCTGGCGCGCGAGTTGTTCCAAGGACAGTCGCCAATCGGCCAGGAGGTGCGCCTGCAAAACGTCGCCCTGCGCGTGGTCGGGGTGCTCGCGAAAAAGGGCGCCAACATGATGGGGCGCGATCAGGATGATGTGCTCATTGCCCCGTGGACGACCATCAAGTTCCGGGTGTCCGGCGCGACCACCGCCAACATCGCCACGCCCGCCACGACGACGAGCACCAGCACCCCGCGCGGGCAACTCTTTCCCGGGTCGTCGCGGGGGACCTATGCCAACCGCTCGGCCATGCAAACCAAAAACAGTCCGACCCCGGTGCGCATGATCACGGTGGATCAAATCGTGGTGTCCGCCGCCAGTGCCGCGGAGACGGCCGATGCCATCGCCGAAATCACCGCCTTGCTCCATGAACGCCACCACATCGGTGAAGGCGAAGTGGATGATTTCAATATCCGCAACCTGGCCGAGATCGCCAAAGCCCTGTCATCCACCTCGGATTTGATGACCAAGCTGTTGCTGGTGGTTGCCATGATCTCGCTGATTGTCGGCGGCGTCGGCATCATGAACATCATGCTCGTTTCGGTGACCGAGCGCACCAAGGAAATCGGCTTGCGCATGGCGGTGGGCGCGCGCGGCGCGGATATCCTGCGGCAGTTCCTCACCGAGTCCGTCATGTTATGTCTGGCCGGCGGGGCCATGGGCATCGCGCTCGGGCGCGGCACCTCCTATCTTGTCGCCACGCTCCTGCATTGGCCCACGCTGCCCTCGCTGGGCGCCATCATCGCCTCGGTGCTGGTGTCCGCATCCGTCGGCATCATCTTTGGTTTTTATCCCGCCTGGAAAGCCTCGCGCCTGGATCCGATCGAGGCGCTTCGCTATGAATGACAACGCCTTTCGCGCTTATGACATCTAACAAAACATACATCCTGCTGTTAGGATTCTGTCTGACCGCCTGTTCGGTGGGGCCGGACTTCCAACAACCTGACGGGAAGCTGCCCGCCGCCTGGAGTTTTGACAAGAAGCCGGGTGCGGCGGCGGACCCCGCGGCCTTGGCGGGCTGGTGGCGGAGGTTTCATGATGCCAAACTCAACGCGCTGGTGGAAGCCGCTGTTGAGGCCAATCTCGATGTGAAAATCGCCGTGGCGCGTCTCACCCAGGCCCGCGCGCAGCGGCAGGGAGCGGCCGCCCCGTTCTGGCCATGGCTCAGTGCCACGGGCAGTGGGCAGGCGTTCGACGTCGGTGGCTCGGGCACGGGGTCAGGCAGTGGCCGCAGTTATCGCGGCGGTCTGGCGGCCGCGTGGGAGCTCGATCTGTTTGGCGGCAACCGCCGCAGCCTTGAATCCGCGGGGGCCCGCGTCGCGGCGGCGGCGGCGGACTTGGATGCCAC
Source organism: Akkermansiaceae bacterium (assembly GCA_903826205.1). Taxonomy (GTDB): domain Bacteria; phylum Verrucomicrobiota; class Verrucomicrobiia; order Verrucomicrobiales; family Akkermansiaceae; genus Luteolibacter. The sequence goes on along the minus strand of CAIKDP010000189.1, from coordinate 13,380 downwards.
CCGCTTGAGCATGGCGGCGGAAGTGGCTCTAACGTATTGCCAGTTGCGTTCGATCCAGGACCAAATCAACGTTGCGCGGCGCAACCTCACCGCGCAACAACACAGCGCCCAAATCACCCAGGAACGCCGCGACGCCGGCTTCGCCAGCGAACTCGACGTGGTCAACTCCACCGCCCTCGTCGCCAATACCCAGGCCCAGATCCCGCGTTTGGAAACCTCCGCCAGACAATCCGCCCATGCCATTGCCGTGTTGCTCGGCCGGCCGCCGGCGGATTTGTTAGCCCAGCTGGCGGACGCCGGCCCGGTGCCCACCGCCTCCGCCAAGGTGCCCACCGGCATGCCCTCAGACCTGTTGCGGCGCCGGCCTGACATCCGCCGTGCCGAGGCCGGCGCGCATGCCGCCACCGCCGGCATCGGGGTGGCGGTGGCCGATTTATTCCCCAAGTTTTCCCTGACCGGATCGCTCAGCCAGCAAAGCGCCAAGTTGTCCGACTGGCTCACCCCGGCGGCGCGTTCCAGTGCGTTCGGTCCGTCGTTCAACTGGGCCTTGTTCCAGGGTGGCAGCATTCAGGCCAACATTCGCGTGCAACAGGCGTTGCGGGATGAGGCGTTGCTGGCGTACCGCAAGACGGTGCTCACGGCCTTGCAGGAAGTCGAGGATGCGATGATCGCCAGTTCTAACGAACACAAGCGGCGCTCCTCACTCAATGAGGCGGTCACTGCCAACCGCCGTGCCGTGGACCTCTCGCTCAAGCTCTACACCGCCGGCCAGACTGATTTCATCAACGTCCTCAACGCCCAGCGCTCGCTGTTGCAATCGGAAAGCGAGCTGACCCTGAGCAATTACGCGCTCGCCGGCAATTTGATCGCCCTCTACAAGGCGCTCGGTGGCGGTTGGTGAGGCGGCGGTATAGGGTGGTTCAACGACGACAAGAATGTCGTCGCTCCTCAGGCGCGGGAGCAATAAGGAGCCACCACATTCCTGTGGTGGTCGCGAAACAGGGTGGTTCAACGTCGGCAACAAAGCTGCCATTCACGGGCGGGTCACCACCTCCAGCCGGACGAAGATTTGCGTGGCTCCGTCAGGCAGGGTGAATTCGATGGAATCCCCGGTGTCCTTCACCCCGGCGGTGGCGGTCTCCCAATGGCTGAGGTCGGTGGAGGTTTTGACGGTGTAGGTGGCATCGGCGCCGGCATCGTGCGGCCAGCTGATCCTGCCATTGGCCGGTGCCGGATTCGGGGTGAAGGTGCCATGCGTTTCACCCATGAAGTATTCGACTCCGTTAGGCACGCCGTCGCCATCGGAGTCCACGCTGGCGGCTTCGTTGTTGGCATGGTCCTTGGCCCAGGTGGCGTAGCCGGCGGCGCCTGCCAGCGTGAAGGCCTGCATGGCGAAGGGCACATCGGGCGCGATGGAATTGTTATGTTGGTCGCCGGTGCCATCTTCCGCCACCCAGTTGGCCGGGGTGCCGATGGCCGCCAGATAGGTGGCGAATGCCGCCTGGTTAGAGCGCGATCCGGTGTAGGCCGCCACGTCCGCGTGATGGGGCAGATAGACGATGTGTGAGGATCCCAGGCCGGTGCCGCTTGTGGCGTCCACGGATTGGGTGGCGATGACGGCGAGAAAGCCGGTGGGAGCGCCGGCGCTCCCTTGATAGGCATAGACGGTTTCGCCGTCGCCACTCAGATCGAAGTTGCCGGCGGCGGCGAGGGTGCCCACGCTGGCGCTGCGGGTGGCATTGTGGAGGTTGTTAAGGGTGACCACGGTGCCAGGCGCCACCCCGCCCGCGGGGGCCGTCCAGCTGACAAGCCCTTCGCCACTGTCGAAGGCCCCGCTCTTGCCCAAGTCCAAGCCGTTCCACGCCTTGTCGGTGAGGAAAATCGTGTCGTTGGCCGCGATGGCCGCCAGCGCGACAAAGGCGAGGTCATCATTGCCATCGGCGTTGAAGCCGACAAAGGCGATGGCTCCCGGGCTGAGGTTGGGGGGTGCATCACCGTCATCGTTGACGGTTATGGCCAGGGTGGCGCTGGTGTAACCCGCGGCCGATGCTGTTAGACCGACCCCCTGCGCACCATCCGCCAGGGCATCATTGACCGGCGTGATCTCAAAATTGGCGGAGGCGTCGCCGGCCTTGACGGTGACGCTGGCGGGCACGCTGGCTTCGGTGGCATCGCTGCTGGCCAAGGTGACGACCAGATCGGCAGGTGCGGGTGCCGGGAGGCTCACCGTGCCGGTGGCGGCGGCCGCATTTTCAGCAAAGCTCGATGGAGAGGCGCTGAGCGTGAGGGATGGCATCGCGGAGGTGGCGAGGGTGCCGCTGATGGCCAGGCCGTATTGGCCGGTGCTGGCGGAATACAAGCCCCAGCCGCCGGTCGCGGTTTGTCCGGAGGCATAATATCTCAGGGTGACGGTGGTGGCATCCGGCACGTTCTGCAATTCCGGGATGCCGCTGACGTCGATCTGTGGCATGGCTCCCGCTGCCGTCATGACAAACGGGCTGCCGATCCACACAAACGTGGCGCCATCCAGGCTGTAGGCAAAGTGGCCGGTCACGCCAGGTGCGGCAAAAAAGCTCGCCGTGCCGGAAAATCTGGCGTCCAGGGTGCCGAGGGAAAGGGTGTATCCCGCAGCCGCGGACAAGGTCACTTGGTAGTAGTCCGTGTTGGCCGTGGCGATCCCGTCGTTGCCAAAGCCTTGGCTGCGGAATGAATTGTTAGCCGCGCTGGCCGCCGCGCCGCTGCCGCGCGTGAGGGTGCTCGCGCTGTCGAGTTTGCCATCATACACCTCCGCGGCGGAGCTGGCGCTGGCGGTGTTGTCGCCGGTGAAATCCCAGGCGGCCAGTTGCCCGGCGGCAGGTTGGGTGAGGACCAGCAGCAGCCAGGCCAGGCCTAACGCCGGGTTGCGGGGGCTGCGGTGGGGATCGATCCCCGTTGTTAATAACAGGTTCGGGTTCATAATTCTGTTAGTTTCGGATTCAATCAGAAAACCCTAAGAGTATGCGGAATTTCCGCCAAGACGGCTAGCAAAGAATGGCTCGGCGGCACACGTTGCTTGCAGTCTGGGGCGAATTCCCTGTCGTGTTAGGTTTTCAAATCCTTAGACAAGGCGAAACAAACCGCGCCCGCCGGGCATGCGCGTCAAGTTAGCGAAGTTTTTGTGATTTTGCGTAACGATTTTTACCACTGGGAGCACTGAGGACCACTGATTCCACTGAAATAATAATAAAAATCTTCTCAGTGATATCAGTGGTCCTCAGTGTTTCAGTGGTTTTTCTGGTGCGATTTACCAGAACTCGGTGGTTTCTCATAACTATCCCCTTAACTTGACGCGCATGCCCGCCGGGGCGGGGCGCGCGGGCGGCATCCGGCCGTAATGCGCATTTTGCATTGCCGAACCTGCCGGATGGGGTAAAACCGCGCGCCGATGGAGAGTAAATCCGCAAAGTGGGAGCAGGCGGCCCACTACATGGCTTGGCTGGGCGGGGTCTTGACCGCCCTGACTCCCTTCGTGCGGGCGTGGTCGCTGGGGTTCGGCGGCACCCCCCAGCCCGTGCGGCTGTGGCCGGGCAATTTCCTCGTCGAGTTGATCATCGGCGGGGTGTTGGCCATGGCGGGCGGCACCCTCGGCGGCTATGGGTGGGCACGGCGGCATGGCGGCCGCCGGGCTGCGTTGATTTTGTTGGGTTGGGGCCTGGCCGGCGTGCTTGGTTGGCTGGCGCAGCCGGTGTATTGGGCGGGTGTGGCGGCCGGGGTGGGTGTGTTAGGTGTGGCAGGCGTGCGCGCGCTCTGGGGACAATGGCGGGGCTGGGTCCGGGCTCCCGGCATCCCGTGGAACGGGGTGTTGTTCGGGTTGCTCCTGCTCTTGAGTGTGGCAAGCGACTGCGTTGTGTTAGGACAGCCGAAGGGTGGCGGTGCCGGCATCGTGGGCTTGGTATTGTCGCGCGGGCTCACGCAGGTGGTGCTTGTCTCCGTGGCCTGGTATGGGCTGCAACAGTTCTGGCGGTGGTCGCCGGCGGGCACCCGCTGGCTTGGCGGGCTGGCCTTGGGGGTGGCGCTGGTCACGCTTGGGGCGGAAATCGGCATGCGCAAGCTGTGGGGCAAAGGTTTGGTGTTGTTCGTGGCCGAGCTCACCGTGGGTGGCAAGTTCGATTTGCTGCGGGTGTTGGAAGGCGGCGGCGTGCGCATTTCCATGACCCCGCTGCTCGGCATCGCGGCCGTGTTGGTGGTGGTGGCCGGGCTGCTGGTCGGCACGGCGCGGCTTTCCCGACGTCTGGACCTGCGCTTGCGGCCCTGGACCTTGCTGGTGGTCGCCGCGGCAGCCTGGTTGTTGTTGTTGGCGGAGCAAAGCTCGGAGGGGCTTTGGAACAGCCGGGTGGGGCGCTGGTGGCAACGCCGCTCCTGCATCATTCATTTGAGCCCGGGCGAGTGCGCGCCGGGCCTGGCCTCTTTTGTGGTGCAGTTCCGTGAGCCGGAGCGACCCGCGGCGCTAACCGTGACGCGGCGGCCGGATGTGTTCATGTTTGTGGTTGAAACCCTGCGTGGCGATGCGGTGCGCCCGGACATCATGCCCTTTCTGAGCCAGTGGCGCGACAGCGAGTGCCAGCCGATGCTCGAAAGCCGGGCGGCCACCAATGCCACCCATCTGTCATGGTATGCGCTGTTGAGCGGCAAGCCATCGGTGTTTTGGGAGCAGGACCGTCAGGCCCAACGGCCGGCGCCCTTGTTGGCCTTGCTGCATGGCGCCGGCTACCGCAATGAAGTGCGCTCGTCGGCCATCTTCAACTACGCCGAGATGGACACCACCAATTTCGGCCACGGCGAAGCGACCGATGTGCTGCTGAGCCTGACCCCTGACAACCCCGAGTGGCCGGCCGGCATCAGCGAGCGCGACCTGCATGTGTTGGATCTGTGGCGCAGATCCGTTCTAACAGAAAAGGCCGGCGGCAACTTCCATCTGGTGGCCGTGGAGTCGCCTCATTACCCGTACAACTGGGCGGCCGATTTTACCCCGCCGTTTGCGGATTTCGCCAATTCGTCGTGGTTTCCGGCGCATCCGAACGCGCAAGACACGCAGCGGGTTCGGCACCGGTATTGGAATTCGCTGGCCTGGGTGGACACCCTGCTGCGGCAGTACATCGGGTTTTTGCAAGCGCAGGGGCGCTATGACGACGCGATGATTGTGATCACCGGGGATCACGGTGAGGAAATGCAGGAGCACGGGGTTTGGTTCCACACCTCCGGTCTCACCACCGAGCAAACCGCCGTGCCGGTCGTGGTCAAATGGCCCAAGGCCATGGGCCGCGGCCTGCCCGTCGCGCAGGCCAGCCATCTGGACATCATGCCCTCGATACTCGAGGCCCTCGGTTGCCCGGAATCCCAATGGCATGGCTTGGCCGGCCACTCACTGCGCCAGGCCGGCGAGCCGACCGTCTTGGTCATGACTCACTACGCCTCGCTCAACGGCGAGGGCATGCTGTGGCGCCGCAAGGGCTATGAGGCGGCTTTCGCGTGGGATAAATTCTGGGTTCCCGGGGTGCCGAGCCAGCTGTGGTTGGAGCGGCTTTCAGGGCCGCAAGGCAACCTCGAATTCCCTTCCGCCCACGCCGCGGAAGCCGCCTTGCACGAATATTTTCCGGATGCCATCAGCCGGTGGTTTGTCAAGTTTGAGTAGGGGAGGGAAAAATCCTCGATTCGGGCATCGCGCCGCTTGCCCTTGGGCGGGGCCTGGCTAGCATCCGTGCATCCGATGTCCGATTCCTTTGTCCACCTTCACCTGCACACGGAGTTTTCGCTGCTGGATGGCATGATCCGCACCAAGGATTTGGCCAAGCGGGCGGCCCAACTGGGCATGCCCGCCGTGGCCATGACCGATCACGGCAATCTTTACGGTGCCGTCCAATTCTACAAAGCCTGCAAGGACGCCAAGGTCAAGCCGATCCTCGGCTGCGAGATTTACCTCGCGCCGACCACCTTTGAAGACAAGCGCGAGATCCCCGGCCGCAAGCGCGCCACCCACCTCACCTTGTTGGCCGAAACCAACGAGGGCTGGGCCAACCTCAGCAAGCTCGTCACCAAAGGCCACCTCGAAGGGATGTATTACGGCAAGCCGCGGGTCGATCGCGACGCGCTGCGGCAATACGCGGCGGGCCTCATTTGCCTGAGCGGCTGCATCTCCGGGCCGGTCAATGAATGGTTGCTTGCCGGGGATGAGGACAAGGCCCGCGAGACGCTCGTCGAACTGTGCGGGATCTTCGGCAAGGCTAACACTTATGTCGAAATCCACAACCACGACCTGGAGCCGGAGCGCCGCGTCACGCCGGGCCTGCTCAAGCTCGCCGCCGAGTTGGGCCTCAAGCCGGTGGCTGCCAATGACGTGCATTTCCTCAAGCCAGCGGACCGCGAGGCGCATGATGTGATGTTGTGCATTGGCACCGGCCACCTGCTCATTGATGAAAACCGCATGCGCTATTCGCCCGAGCTGTATTTCAAGACGGCGGAGGAAATGCGCGCGCTGTTTGCGGATGTGCCGGGTGCCTGTGATGCCACCCTCGAAATCGCCGAGCGCTGCAATGTCACCCTCAAGCTCGATTCCACCTCGTCGGATAAGTACCCGCAATTCGGCACGCCCGATGGCAGCCCGCGCGAAGAATACTTCATGCAAGTCTGCCGCCAGGGACTCGTCAGACGCTACGGCGAGCAACGCGCCAACGACCCCGAGCTGGCCGCCCGCCTCAAGTACGAGGTGGACACCATCAACCAGTTAGGTTTTGCCTCCTACTTCCTCATCACCGCCGATTTCATCCAATGGGCGCGCGACCAGGGCATCCCGGTCGGCCCCGGCCGCGGCTCCGCCGCCGGCTCGCTCGCCTCCTATGCCATGGGCATCACCGACATTTGCCCGCTGCGTTTCGGCTTGTTGTTCGAGCGCTTCCTCAACCCCGAACGCGTCAGCCCGCCCGACGTCGATATCGACTTCTGCCAGAGCCGCCGCGGCGAGGTCATCGACTACGTGCGGCGCAAATACGGCGAACGCTGCGTCTCCCATATCATCACCTACGGCACCATGGGCGCCAAGAGCGTGGTGCGCGACGTCGCCCGCGTCATGGGCATGTCCTACAACGACGGCGACCGCATCTCCAAGCTGATCGACCCCAAACCTAACGAAAAGGAGGACAAGAACCTCTACAAGGACTCGATCCTGGCGCGCGAATGGGTCAAGAACACCGAACTGCACGACCTCATCGAAAGCAGCACCTCCTATCAGGAGCTGTGGAGTTATGCCCTCAAGCTCGAGGGCCTCAACCGCAACGTCGGCGTGCATGCCGCGGGTATCGTCATCGGCGACCGCCCGCTCGATGAGCACGTCCCGCTCACCGTCGACAACGAGGGCGGGGTGGTCACCCAGTACGCGATGAAGGCCATCACCGATGTGGGCTTGCTCAAGATGGATTTCCTCGGTTTGAAAAACCTCACCGTCATTCATGAGGCGGTGCAACACATCCGGCGGCACACGCCGGACTTTGTCATCGAAACGGTCACCCTCGAAGATCCCAAGACCTTCGACCTGCTCAACCGCGGCGAGACCATGGGCGTGTTCCAGTTGGAAAGCGGCGGCATGGTGGAAACCTGCCGCAAATATGCCATCAACAAGATTGATGACATCATCGACCTGCTGGCGGTCTATCGGCCGGGCGCCATGCAGTTCATCGACCAGATGCTCGACGTCAAGAAAGGCCGCAAGAAGGCGATGTACGAGCATCCCTTGCTGGAAAAAATCTGCAGCGACACCTACGGGGTGATGATCTATCAGGAACAGGTGCAGAATGCCGCCAAGGTGCTCGCCGGTTACACGCTCGGCGGTGCCGACCTGCTGCGCCGCGCCATGGGCAAGAAGGACGCCAAGGAGATGGAGCAACAGCGGGCCAAATTCGTCGAAGGCTGCGAGGCCACCAATGGCATCAGCCGCAGGCTCGCGGACCAGATCTTCGACAAGATCGCGATGTTTGCCGGTTACGGGTTCAACAAATCCCACTCGGCCTGTTATGGTCACATTTCCTATTGGACGGCCTATCTGAAAACCAATCACACCGTCGAGTTCATGGCGGCGTTGTTGTCCAACGAAATCCAGAACACCGACAAGATCGGCGTGTTCGTTTCCGAGTGCCACCGCATGGGCCTGGAGATTCTGCCGCCCGACCTCAATGCCTCGCAACTGCGCTTCGCGCCCGAAACCGGCCCCACCGGCAAGCCGTGCATCCGCTACGGCCTGGCCGCTATCAAAAATTGCGGTGAGGGTGCCATGTCCGCCGCCATCGCCGAGCGCGCCGCCAACGGCCGCTTCAGCTCGCTCGAGGATTTTTCGTCACGGCTGGATTCCAAGGTCGTCAACAAACGCATCCTCGAAAACCTCGTCAAGGCCGGTGCCTTCGATTGGACCGGCGAATCCCGCGCCGGCATGTCCGGCCGGCTCGAACAAGTCATCATGGCCTCGTCGTCGATCCAGCGCGACCGCGCGTCCGGCCAGGTCTCGATGTTTGACGCCATGGACTTTGCCGCGCCGCCGCCGGCCGCCAAGACCGGCCGCAATGCCAAGGCCGTCGAGGAATGGCCGAAGGATGAGCGCCTCGCCCATGAGAAGGAATTGTTAGGATTCTACGTCACCGGCCATCCGCTCGACAAGTTCCGCTCCGTGATTGATTCGGACCGTTACCGGCGCCTCGGCCTCATCGATGATTTGGAAATCGCCAACGCCCGCGACCGCTTCCCCTTCGCCGGCATGGTCCGCAGCTTGGAGGGCAAAACCACCAAAACCGGCAAACCCTTCGGCGTGCTCGTCCTCGAGGACTTCACCGGCAGCGCCGAAATCATGCTGTGGGGCGAAACCTTCGTTCCCGCCCGCGACGCCGGGTTGTTAGAACCCGGCAAGATCATCAAGCTCAAGTGTGCCATCCAGGTGGACGACCGCACCGGCGGCCGCCGTCTCACCGGCTACGAGATAGCCGAGCTCAAGCCGAAGCGGGCGCTGGCCAATGGCAAGGGTCCGTTGGAGTTGACGTTGTGGACCAACCGTCACAGCGAGCGCGACCTTGAGGACATCCGCTTCATCATCGCCGGTTACCCCGGCCACACCCCGGTCCATCTGCATTTCCAAAACAGCGCCGGCCGCCGCGCCACCGTCGAGTTAGGCACCGCCTTCAACGTCAAACGCAGCGTCGAACTCGAGGACGAGCTCGCCCGCTGGATCGAGGAATGAGGCCTTCTGGAGAATGCGGGGCCGCCGGTCCGCACCGGCGGCCCCTTGTATCCCGGAAGAAAAACCAATAACTTCCGGAAAGCGGTGGGATGTTTGTTAGATGTTGGAAACCACGGACAACAGGTGGATTGACCGGGGCGGGCGGCGGCGGATCAATCGGATGCGGTGTCCGGCATCGGGCAGTGGAGGTGAGCGTTGAATCGTTGGAAAGCCGGTCAGGAAGCGGCAAGACCGGTTGATAATGCCCGGTATCGGGAATCTGTCATGTCGGCCAAATGAGTGACACGGCAGGGAGGAAGGAATTTTTCCCCTCCGCCTCAGCGCCGGTGGTATTTGGCGACGGCCTGGGCGCGGGAGTGGACCTGGAGTTTTTCGTAGATACGGCGGATGTAGGTGCGCACGGTGTCGAAGCCGAGGTTGAGCCGCTCGGCGATTTCCTTGATCAGGAATCCTTGGGCGAGCCAGTCGAGGATTTCCTGCTCGCGCGGCGAGAGCGTGTCGCCGGGCCCGACGGGTGGCACGGCTTGGAAGGATTGGACCACCTTGCGTGCAATCTGGCTGCTCATGGGGGCCCCGCCGGATTGCACATCGCGGATGGCTTCGAGCAATTCCGCGGACGGCGTGCGCTTGAGCAGGTAACCGGTGGCGCCGGCGGTGAGCGCCTCGAAAATCAGGTCCGATTCCTCGTAGACGGTGAGCATGATGATGTGGATGGCGGGCACCAGCGCCTTGAGTTGGCGCACGCACTCGACGCCGTTGATGCCCGGCAGGTTGATGTCCATGAGAACCACGTCGGGCCGGAGCGCCGGCAGTTCGCGCAGGGCCGCCTCGCCGCTGGCGCATGAACCGAGGCAACGAAACCCGCGCGCGCGAGCCAAAATGCGCTCGAGGGCTTCCTGCGTGCCGACGTTATCCTCCACAATGGCCACGGTGATGCTGTTCATGGTGAATGAAAGGGGATGTCCAGTTGGATGCGCGTCCCCCGTCCCGGGGTGCCGCACACCTCCAAAGTCGCGCCGATGTCCGCGGCCCGTTGGCGCATGTTAGACAAGCCGTCGCGTGCCGCCGCTCCCGCCAGCACGTTGGCATCCGGGGTGAGGCCCTTGCCGTTGTCCTCAATGACGATGGTCAAGCCGTTCGCCCGTGTCGCCATGCGCAGCTCCACCTCGGAGGCCCCGCTGTGTTTCACCACGTTGTGGCAGGCCTCCTTGACCACGAGGAACACATTGTGGCGCACGGTGGCGGTCAATACCTGCTCCGGCACTTGGCTGGGCACATCCATGCGGCAGCGAATCCCCCCCGCTTTAAGGAACTCCTCCGCGCGCTGACAGGTGTAGGAAACCAAGCTGCCAAGGGTGTCGTTGCGCGGGTTCACGGCCCACACCGTGGTGTCGAGTGCCCGCGTCAGTTGGCGCGCGCGGGCGGCGATTTTGCGCATGTCGGATCGCACCTCCGCCGTGGGGGCCTCCCCGCTTTGCGCCAATTCACTGAGCAGGGTGATTTCGGTGAGGCTTGCTCCGAGATCGTCATGGATGTTGCGGGCGATGCGGGCGCGTTCCTCATCGAGCCCATGCAGGCGCTCCAACCGCAAGCCCACCCCATAGCGCCACGCCGCCAACGCCAGGCTGGCCACCACCAGCGCCACCACCAGCCAGAACCACGCCTGATGGGTGAACGGCAGCCGGATTTCCAGATCCAAGCGTTGCGGCTGGCCGTGCTGGCGGTCCACCAGGCTGATCCGCCAAACATTGTCGCCGGCGCTGACCACCTCCTTGAGCGCACAGCCGATCGCCGCCTTGAAGGCCAGCGGCCAACGGCTGTATACCCACAGGTCCCCGTCGTGCGCGCCGGCGTCAGTTAGATCGATCCGCATCGAGCTGCGCGTGCAGCTGACACCCTTGATCTCAGCCGCCCCGCAATAGATGTGCAGGTTGGAGCCGATAAGCACCGGCTGGTTGGGAGTGCGATCCAGATCGGTGAAGCACAAATGTTCGGAAGCTGACTCGGCCAGCAGTGGCGTGACCCACGAACCTTTGGCGATGCCGAGGAATTGGTTGTCCCAAAACGACCAGACCGCATAGCGCCGGTTAGGGTCCATCCCGGCGGCGGCGAAATCCAACCTGTTGGATGCCTGTAGCCGATCGCCGACGCTCCACACCAAGGCGACGGTTGAATCCACCCAGTCGCGACGGATGTGACCGACGAGACCGCGCCACGCCCCTCGCGTGCCGAAGCCCAGCATCCGGGTGTCTTCCGTTGCCGGTGGCGTCATCACTTCGGCGTGGTGCCAGTTTTCCCTGAAGTCCCCCCAGTACCATGGGTCGGCCGTGATGGCCGCGCCACCGGACAGACCCACCATGCTCCGCCATGTCTGGACCGCCGCCTGACCGCCGGCCACCACCATACCCTCCGCATTCGCCGCCAAATAATACACGTCGTGATCCACCGCAAACCAGCGGCCGTTGAGCGGGCCGTAGGGACGCAGGTCGTTGATGAGCGCCGGCAGCCTGCGCCGACCCGCATCCGGGCCGACCCGGCTGGCATCCACGCAACCGACCACCGCGCGGTCAGGCCGGTAGGCAGCGCCGCAAAATAATAGATAGGTTTCCTCGCCGGCGGCCTGGCGGATGGCCGACCAAATGTCGCGCTGGATTTCAAAGGCGCTGCGTTTCTCCCCCGCCACCCGCTTGGGCGCAGGACCGCAAGAGATCTTCAGGTAATTGAAGCCGCCGTGCACGGCGCGGCGGACCGCGGCGGTGATTTCTCCGATTTCCATCGGGCGGCCTTCCAGCGCGGGATTCAGGCTTGGCTCGAAGGCGAGCCGCAGGCCGAAGCGCGCGCCGATCCCGCCGACGTGCTGCGCCACCTCCGGCAGCCACGGCGCATCCAGTACGTCCTGCCCGCAGGGCGTCATGGTTTCCATCTGGATCACCCCGGGGCGCAAGCGTCCGTCGGACTCGCGCACCGCCGCCACCACCTCGAGCACCTCCTTGCCAAGGTCCTTGTGTTTGATGAAATTCCAATTGTTCCAACCCGCCAGAGCCCCCTTGGACGTGCGTGCCCCGTGGGTCTTGCCCACCCACTCCGCCCAGCGCGCCACGGCCCGCTCCGGCGCTTCCACCAGCACCACCGCCTGCTGGCCCCAGCGGATTTCCCCGGGGTCCACCCGCACGCCGCTCATCTCGGATGTTAGATTGAAGCCGGCCCTGCCATTCGCGGCTGGCACGAAGCGGGCGTTGACGTAAGCCGTTGGCGTGCCGACCGCGCCGAACCAGAACCCCTGGCCCGACCTGTGATAGAAGCCGCCCGCCTCGTGGACGTCCAACGGCCTGGCCAGTTCGATGAGCGCGGTGATCGCCGACACCGGGCTGTGGAAGCCGGTGATCAGCCACTGCTCCGGCTTGCCGTCCGCTTCGATGGTTAGATCAAACGCCGTCAGGCTGGCCAACTCGACCGCTTGCCGGCCGTTATTGCGGATCCCGGTTTGCGCCAGGACTCCCGGCACCCCCGGCACCCGGCCCAAGCGGAACAACAGGTCCACCTGCTCCTTTTCAAAGCGGAGTGTCGTCTCAATCACCGTGGCCGTGCCGGAGGGTGTTTCTTCCGTTAGATTGCGCGGCGGCCCCACCGTCGTGCCCGCGGCCGACGTCAATTGTTTCTCTTCCCCCTCCGCGACAATGCATGCGCCAAAGCCACCCTGCCTCCCGCGCCATCCCGGTGCCGTCACGCTGAAGCTGCGGCCGTCGGCAGCGGGCGTCACTCTCATCGCGGCGGCCTTGTCCGGCGTGGCACAAACCGGCCCGCTGGTGGCCAGCAACGCCAGCACCAGCCATCCCGGGATCCAATGGGCATGTGTCACTGCGCACCTCTGGGCGAGCGCCGCGGCCAATGCAAGCGAAAGTTATGGGCGTGCGGGAAAATGACGGTCTTCGTAGGCGCGCTCGTGAGAACGCGGGGGGTTGAAGTGAAGCGGTCTAAGAAAACCACTGAAAAGAACTGATGTCACTGAGGGCACTGATTGATTTGAAATTTAGGATTTATGATTTCGTATTTTCTTCGTAGGCGCGTTCGTGAGAACGCGGGTCTTGTCTTGCCTGCTCATGCGCCGCGCCTTGGCACCGCCCATG
>CAIKDP010000188.1 GCA_903826205.1 Akkermansiaceae bacterium | reverse complement strand
TTTGTGTTTCACACTTTCGCTCACCAGGCACTGGGAGATCAATACAAACCCGGCATGACCATGGGGCCCTATGGCGTGCATTGGCACCGCAACCAGACGTGGTGGCCCATGGTGTCGGCATACCACCTCTATCTCAGTCGTTGTTCCCAGCTCCTGCGCCAGGGCGTCACGGTTTCCGACGTGTTGTATCTAACACCCGAGGGCACGCCCCATATATTCCAGCCTCCGCCAAGTGCGTTGGAGGGGAGCGGCCCGTTGGCCGACAAGAAGGGTTATGGCTTCGACGGTTGTTCCCCGAAAATCCTCATGGCAAGGGCTGGGGTCAAGGACGGGCGGATCACCTTCCCGGGAGGTAGCTCATACCGCCTGATGGTCCTGCCGCAGGTCGACACGATGACCCCGGCGTTGCTCGCCAAAATTCGGGACCTGGTGCTAGCCGGGGCCACGGTGGTCGGCACGCCACCGCTCAAGTCGCCCAGCCTGGCGGGCTATCCAGCCTGCGACCGTGACGTCCAAGCGCTTGCCAAGGACCTCTGGGGGAGCACGGACATGCCCAAGAAGGCGATCAAGCGCAGTTATGGCAAAGGCATTGTCCACTGGGGCGGCAAGCTGTCGCCGGAGGTCGCGCCACTCCCACAAGGCGGCGAGAACAAGACTCTGCCGCCGCTCTATCCGGCGTATGATCTAACCGCCGGACTGCTGCAGGGCATGGGCGTGAAGGAGGATTTCACCGCGACGGGTCCCGTCCGCTACGGCCACCGGCGCACCGCCGACAGGGATATCTATTTCGTGTCTAACCGAACCAACGATCCAATCAAGGCGGACTGCCGTTTCCGGGTGGGTCAAGGCAGCCCGCAACTCTGGGATCCCGTGACCGCCGAGTTGCGGCCGCTGGGGCAATTTGAGCGTGCTGATGGCCTGACGAGCATTCCGATGGAGTTCGACGCTTTCCAGAGTTTCTTTGTCGTGTTCGGCGGGACGGAGCCCGGGCCGGTTGCAACCGCGGCAAAGAACTTCCCGGAGTTGACGACGGCCCAGGAACTTTCCGGCGCATGGGATGTGGCATTCGATCCGCAGTGGGGCGGGCCGGAGAAAATTACCTTTGAAGTCCTTCAGGATTGGACGTCCCGGCCGGAGTCGGGGATCAAATACTATTCCGGCATCGCCACCTATCAGAAATCCTTCAACCTGGCGCAGGCAGCGGAAGGTGAAATGGTTCTGGACTTGGGAGTCGTCCACGACATGGCGCGCGTCAGGCTCAACGGACGCGACCTCGGCGTGGTGTGGTGCGCACCGTGGCGGGTGGATGTGACCACAGCCATCCAACCCGGCGCCAACCAGCTTGAAATCGAGGTGGTCAACCGCTGGGCAAACCGGCTCATCGGCGACAGGCAGCCTGCCGATGCAGGCGCACGCACGGTGGATTGTCCGCCTGGCTTCCTTGGTGGAAAACAGTTCAAGACGGGCCGCTACACATTCAGCACGCAGAGTCCGTATCGGCAGCCCTCGCCGTTGCTTCCATCCGGCTTGCACGGGCCGGTGTCGCTCATGCTCGCGCATTGACTTCATCCCAAACCTTCTCAGATGCGAAAACTAACTGAATACCCCGTCATGAACCGCTTCCTACTCACCGCTTGCGCCATCGTCTTGGCAGGCCCGATTGCAGCCGCATCCAAATATCCCGACGGGCGGCCGGAAGCCGGTTTGCGCATCGACGCCAAGGACAGCGGACCGGTTTTCCGGCATGGTGGCGGACCGGGACAATGCGATATCCTCGGGGCCCGCGATATTTGGGTTTACGAGGCCGACGGCACGTTCTACATGCACTACGACGGCTCCGGCCCCAAGGGATGGCTGGCATGCCTGGCCACCAGCAAGGATCTAACGACATGGCAGGCCAAGGGGCCAGTGCTCGATTTCGGGGCCAAGGGCGAGATGGACTCGGCGTCGGCATCCTATGGCGTGACCTATTTCGACGGGCAGAGTTGGCATATGTTCTACCTCGGCACACCCAACGTCACGCCGGCACCGGATTTCATCCCGTCGTTTCCCTATCTCACGCTCAAGGCCAAGGCGGCGACACCCGCCGGGCCGTGGGTCAAACAAAAGGAGGTGGTGCCGTTCACCACGAAACCCGGCACCTATTACTCGATAACCGCCAGTCCCGGGCAGGTGCTCAAGCATGAGGGGGAATACCTGATGTATTTCTCGGCCACGACGCGCAAACCCGGCAGTCCATATGTGCAGCGCACCCTCGGCATCGCCCGCACCAAAAATCTCGACGGCCAGTGGACGCCCGACCCGGCACCAATGGTGCCGATCGAGGAACAGGTGGAGAACTCATCCATCTACTACGAGGCTGCTAACAAAACATGGTTCCTGTTCACCAACCACATCGGCCTTGACGGCGGCGAGTATACCGATGCCATCTGGGTTTACTGGACACAGGACCCGAACAAGTGGGATGCCAAGAACAAGGCGGTCGTGCTGGACGGGCAGAATTGCACCTGGTCGAAAAAATGCATCGGCCTGCCGGGAGTGCTGAAAGTGGGCAACCGCCTGGCCATTCTCTACGACGGCCCCAGCGGCAGCAGCCACATGAAGCGTGACATCGGTCTGGCGTGGCTGGATCTGCCACTCGCGGCGCCATAGATCTAACTATGGACGCCTGGCATTGCCTGGCACTTCATCGGCGGACAGCCGCAATAGCATCCTGAGCTCCGGCGGTGTTTAGGCGTCTTTCCGTCTTGTAGCGGCGGTCTGTGACCGTCGCTTACGCATGCTTCGCGTTATTCGGCATCGACGCTCATAGAGCGCTACAATTGGTTCTTGCGCATGCCCCCCAAGGAGCGGCGGTCTCCGAACCGCCGTGCACCTGAGGCGTGCATGAGAGTTGCCGCTGCAGCCGCCTTGACAATCCATGCATGCTCGGCGACTTTCGCCCCATGAAAGCCCTCACATTGCTGGCCGCACTCATGCTGGGTCAGGTCGCTGGTACCCGCGCGGAATCCATTTACGACATCAAGCTCAAGGACATCGCCGGCAAGGACACCAGTCTGGCTGCCTATAAGGGCAAGGTGTTGCTCATCGTCAACGTCGCCTCCAAGTGCGGTTTCACCAGGCAATACACCGGACTTGAGGCGGTCTATCAAAAATACCGGTCCCTGGATTTCGTGGTGCTCGGCTTCCCGTGCAACCAGTTTGGTGCCCAGGAACCCGGCAGCAACGAGGAGATCCGGCAGTTCTGCTCGAGCAAATTCAATGTCACCTTTCCACTTTTCGACAAAATCGATGTCAATGGTGACAAGCGCCACCCGCTCTACGCTGCCCTCGCCGGCAAGGACTCGCCGTTTCCCGGAGACATCAAGTGGAATTTCACCAAATTCCTCATCGCCAAGGACGGCACAATCCTCAAGCGCTTCGAGTCCGCCATCGCCCCCGAATCGCGCGAGCTCATGGATGCCATCGACGCCGCACTGAGGTAACACGGGCAATTGCCAAGATGGCTGACAGAAAGAGTGGGACAGAAAGAAAATTTCTTCTGTCCCCATTTTTCTGTCAGCCAGTAGGAGCGCGGTGCTGCGGTTTGGTTGTAAGATCAGGCGTTGTGTGGCGGTATCCGGAAACCTGTATTCGGATACCCGTCACCCCACGCGCACACCTCATGCATCGCCACCTCATCGCCGCCGCCCTGTTGTTCCACGCCGCATCCGCCTCCGCTGCGGTTCACAGCATCCACAATGACCGGCTGACCGCCGAGTTCGATGACGTGAGCGGTGCCGTCAGCGCCAGGCTAACGGGTGCGGAGGCGCCCTTTCTAACTGATTGGAAACTGTCGGCCGCAGGCGGCAAGGCGCAGGTCACGTCGGTCACCGACCCGGTCTTCGGCAAGGGCCGGCAGATCCAGGTGGTCCTGGCCGATGGCGGATCGATCTATCTGTCCCTGTGGGGCAATGCGTCATTTCTGTTTGTCAGCAAGGATTTATTCAACAACGGCGCGGAGACGCTTGACCTGCCACGCACGGTGCTCGCCGATTTCGCGCTGGACCTTGGCAAGCCGGTGTCCGACCTCCGCACCCAGGGCACCGCCGGCCTAACAGCTCCGGACAAGCACCCCGGCAGCTACGTGTTTCTGACGCTGGCCGATCCGGCCACCCGCAAGGGGGTCGTCACCGGCTGGTTGACCCATGACCGGGCCAGCGGCGTGATTTTTTCCCGCCTCAAGGACGGCAAGGTGCGCTTCGAGGCGCGCGGTGACTATGGTCACCTGCGCATTCCCGCCGGCAAGTCGGTCCGCTCGGAAACATTTGTTATCGGCTGCTTCGAGGACGCCCGCCTAGGCCAGGAACAATTCGCCGATGCCATGGCGCAATCCTACAAGATCAAGCTGCGGCCGCAATCGGCGGGTTATTGCACCTGGTATTCCGACCAACATGGCGGCGCCGGCGATGAAAAATCCATCGTCGAGCTGGCAAAATTCGCGGCCCGCGAGTTGCGGCCGTTCGGGCTCGGGGTCATCCAGATCGACGACCTGTGGCAGGATGGCGGCAAGTTCAACGGTCCGACCCGTGGCTTCGACCGCGTCAAACCCAACGGCCCCTACCGTGGCGGCATGCAGCCGGTGGCAACGGCCATCCGCGATCTCGGCTTCACCGCCGGCATTTGGTTCATGCCCTTTTCCCGCAACTATCAGGACCCGGAATACAAGGACCGGCAGGATTGGTTTGTGAAACGCAACGATGGCAAACCCTATGAAACCGAGTGGGGTGGCACCACACTCGATCTAACAAAACCAGAGGTGCAGGCCCATCTCAAGTCGTTGGTGAAGACACTCCGCGGCTGGGGCTACGACTACTTCAAGATGGACGGGCTGTGGACCGGGTCGGCCACGGCCCAGAGGTATGTCAACGATGGCTACAAGGAAGATCACATCGGCGATAACCAGCCGTTCCATGATCCGGCCGTCACCAACATCGAAATGATGCGCAACGGCTTGAAGCTGGTGCGCGACGCCGCAGGGCCGGATGTCTTCTTCTCCGGCTGTAACCTGAGCCAGAACCTGCGCAGCTTCAGCGGCGCGGTCGGCCTGGTCGATTCCATGCGCATCGGCCCGGACAACGGCCAGGACTGGCAGGACTACCGGCGTGAGATCCGCGGCAACGGCAGCGGCACGATCATCACCGGCCCGGTGCGCGGCGCACGCCTGTATTTCCTCCACGGCCGGATCTGGTGGAACGACCCGGACCCGGAATATGTCCGCGCGTCGGTGCCAATGGAACATGCCCGATTGATCACCTCATGGGTCGGTATCAGCAGTCAATTCCACCTCAACAGCGACTGGATTCCAGCCCTGCCTGCCGAGCGGCTTGAATTGCTCAAACGCACGATTCCGGCCCATGCCGCCGTCGCCCGGCCGGTCGATTACTTCGACACGGAAATGCCCTCGATCTGGCTGGTCAGCGACACCCAGGCGGGCGTCCGCCGTGACGTGCTCGGCTTGTTCAACTGGGATGGCGCGGCACGCACGATCGAGTGCGGCGCCGCCAAGGCGGGGCTCGATCCTAACAAGACCTATCACGCCTTCGATTTTTGGAACAAGCTGCCCTTGCCGTCGTTCCAGGGGGCATTCAAATTTGACATGCCGGCCACCGCCTGCCGGGTGATCGCGGTGCGTGCCGCGGAGGGCCATCCGCTGGTGGTGAGCACCTCCCGCCACGTCACCCAGGGCATCATCGACCTGCGCGACGAACAATGGGATCCTGCCACCAAGACTCTATCCGGCAGCAGCCAAGTGGTCGCCAACGACCCGTATGAGATCCGCATTGCCGGTCTAACCGATGGAGGCAAGACCTGGCAACCCGCGTCTGTCAAGGTCGCGACCGATGACCAAGCGGCCGGCGTCACCGCCACACTGGGCGAAAACAAGGACTGCCTGCGCGCCACTCTCCGCTCAGCACAAAGCCGCACGGTTCGCTGGGCGCTCAAGTTCGAGTGAGGACCGCTACTCATCGCTTTCCATTCTGCTTATGCGCCACGCCCGCAACCGGCATTTCCCGGCAACCCATGCAGTGACCACCCTGCTTGCTTGCGGGATGACTCTGCTCGCCGCCGCGCAGGTCATGGCTGCGACGGCCAAAACAGACGCGGAAGATCCGCTGCAGGCGTTCAGGCAACCGTCTGCGACAGCCAAGCCCGGCGTCTGGTGGCACTGGATGGGATGCAATGTCAGCAAGCAAGGCATCACCCGCGATCTGGAGGCGTTCCAAGCAGCCGGCATCAGCGCGGCGACGATCTTCGGCATGGCGGATGTGTGCACGCCCTGGGCCGGGAATATCCCTAACAGCCCTAACGATGGCCTGTTGGCATTCACGGATCCGTGGTGGCAACTGGTGCGCCATGCCGCCGCTGAGGGCAAGCGGCTGGGATTGGATATCGGCGTCCACAACTGCCCGGGCTACACCGCCAGCGGCGGACCGTGGATCACGCCCGAACTGTCGATGCAGGAAGTCTGCACCTCCCTCATCATGGTGGACGGCGGCGTGCGCTTCACCGGAACCGTGCCACGGCCACAGGTTGATCCACGCGCCGTCATGGCATTTCCGGTCATCAACAAGGAAACCGGACTAACGGAAAAGCCGGTGCTTGAGGGCCGCAAGACATTCTATCGGGACATAGCGCTGCTGGCCATGCCGGCCGACGGCGTGGTCGCCAAGGAGCAGGTGGTCAATCTAACTGGAAAGATGGATTCCGAGGGACGCCTCGACTGGTCACCGCCCGCCGGGAAATGGGTCATCTATCGGATCGGGCACACCACGCTGGGGTCGATGACCCAGCCCAACCAGTGGGAGGTCCGCGGCCTCGAGTGCGATAAAATGAGTGCCAAGGCCACCGAATTCCATATCCAGCACGTGCTGGCAGCCATGCGGCGCAACCTCGGCGACCTTGTCGGCACGGGCCTGCAGCATGTGCTCTTCGACAGCTATGAAGCCGGCACTCCATCGTGGACGCCGAAGATGGCGGAGGAATTTGCGGCGCGCCGCAACTACGACCTCACGC
>CAIKDP010000187.1 GCA_903826205.1 Akkermansiaceae bacterium | reverse complement strand
GTTGCTGGTGGGGCAGACTCTTGTCCATCGTGAGAAAGACATCGAATTGGCCTGACTCGGCAATCAGGCGCAGCAGCTTGCCATTCTTGATGCCCGCCCAACCGGCTTGCGGCACGGTCACGACCTCATGGCCGGGCAAATCCCGCCGCAGGCGTGCGGGCAGGCATTCGTCGAGCAAGACGCGCATCAGGCATGGGCGATCAGGAGTTCACTTGCTTCTTCCAGCAGGGCCACCGCCTGCTTCCGGCTTACCGTCGGGAAATCCTCCAGGAACTCGTCAATCGTGTCGCCGCCTTCGAGATAATCAATGAGTGTGCGGGCGGGAACCCGCGTGCCCACGAAACACGGCTCGCCACCCATGATTTCAGGATCAACTTTGATAACGGTGTTGGTTGGCATGCGCGTAAATAACCCCACCTTGTCCCGGATGGCAACCCTCATTTGCACGCATGACCCATGATCGCCGTTAAGCTGTCTTGAAGGTTGGAGCTACCATCGAGACGCTTCCCGTCAACCGTCGCGTCGAGCGGGTGAGCATTTCTTCTCTTCCATCTAAAATCCGGCAGTGGAGGCGAGGGGAGTCGAACCCCTGTCCGAAACGCCATCAGCACTGGTATCTACACGTTTAGCATGAGGTCTGGGGATTCGGACAGGCTTGGCCCTCACGCGGCGTTGCGCATCCTAGAAACCTGTTGGATCTCGGCGCAAGGCCCGGTTCCCCGGCTTTGTGCCCAGCCTGCTAAGGTGTCGCCATCCCCCTCAGCAGGTGTCGGGGTTCAGACGTGACTGTCAATTAAGCAGCCAGTGCGAGCTCGTTAGAGTTTGCATTTGTTTGTTTTGAGCGGCTTTTAAGGAGGC
This sequence comes from Akkermansiaceae bacterium, assembly GCA_903826205.1. Lineage (GTDB taxonomy): Bacteria > Verrucomicrobiota > Verrucomicrobiia > Verrucomicrobiales > Akkermansiaceae > Luteolibacter. The sequence goes on along the minus strand of CAIKDP010000187.1, from coordinate 11,782 downwards.
CAGCCGATCAACCTCCACGTGCAACCAGCACATCAAACATTCCGTCGAAACCAGAACGCCCCCTGTGCCAGACGGGGGAAAGATGCACGGGCCGGGCGGATATGCAAAGGAAATAATCAACGCTGCAGGAGGCGGACCGGGCCGAGGAGGCCGGAGAGCGGGTTGCCGCGGTAATTGGAGGGGATGGTCTGGTAGTGGTTGGCGAGGGTGTTGTAGACCCGCACTTCGAGGGTGTTGTCGCCGTCTTGCAGCAGGCCGGTGAGCTCCACGCGCCACGGCGGAGCGACCCGGATGCCGGCCTTGCGGCCATTCACCCAAACCTCGGCCGTCGCCGCCACCCGCCCCAGATCGAGCGCCACCTGGGCCTTGGCTTCCGCCGCGGTAAGGGCAAAGCGGGTGCCATAGCGGACGCCGCCGGAATAGTTGTTGAGGATGCCGGTCTGCGACCAATCGCCCAAAGTCATCACGCCCGTGCCATCGGTCTCCACGGCCACCGGTTCGGGCAATGCGGCGCCGCCAGTCATGCCGGTCTCGGGTGTCACCCGCAAGGCGAGCAGGGCCGCGTGGGTGGCGGGCTTTTTCGCTAGAAAGCAACCACCGTCCGTGGCGGTCATCGGTTCGCCATCAAGCCAGGCCTCGACCTTGCCGCGTGCCTGCAAGCGGATGGCGGAAGTGCCCGGCGCGGATAGACAGCGGAACCACTCGGCGGGTTGCCGGCCAGCCGTCACATCGAACGGAATGACTCCGGGGTCGCCATGCCAGCGCATCGCCAACGGTTGGCGCACGGTCGGAATGGGCAGGTCCTGGCGGCGCAACACGAAGTGACCGCGTCCACCGTGGTCGTAGCGCACCAGCAGCGGATTGGATCCGGCCTTGAGGGCCACCGCTTGGGTGAGATCCGCCACCGGCTTGCCATTCAGATAGACGGCGGCCGGCGTGATGACCGGCGAGGTGTGGCTCTTGTCTTCGGGTGCGCCACGGCTCACAAGAATGGCCGCCCGGGTCGCTGTGGCGACCGTGGCGCTAGTCCACAGGTAATAACAGGCGCCGGCCTTTTCATCGCCGTAACGCGTCTCGTTGAGCCCGCCGGTATTTTTGCCCAAACACAAGAAGTCGTCCGTCACGGTGCGTTTCAGGCCATGATACCCCTGATGCCCCAGATCGCCCTCCTTGCCATAGCGCCAGGAAAAATCATACGCGCGCCATGCCAGCGGCTTGCCGGCCACCATGACCGGCACCGCCGGGTCCAGTGATTGCATGCCGGCCAACTCCGTTTCCAGCTTGGCGCGGTCAGAGTCGTTAGAAACCGGACCTAACACATAGAACTGGGTGCCATAGCCGTGCAGCTTGCGCTCCCAGGCCCGGTCGTCGGTGGTTGGCAGCATGGCGGTCTTGGCCATTGCCGCGGATTCCGGCGCCCAGGCGAAACGCCGGGCTTCGAGACCGATTGTTTTGTTAGATGAAGTGACGGGCATGCGGAAATCGCCATAGGTGTTATCCATGGTGGGCATGAACGCGACGCGCCATTCGTTGGCGAGGGGTTTTTCCACCAGCGGGCGGGTGTCCGGCAGCGGCGGATTGACATGCGACTTGCCCGGCGTGAAAACGACCACTTGCGCCTCATACGATTCAAGCGGCAACACCACCTGGGTACCGGTGGCGGTTTCCTTAACGACGCGCAAGGGAGTGGTGTTGCCGGTCCACGGATCCCAGAGTTCAACCGCGCCCTTGGTGCGAAACTCCACCACCCCGTCCGGCTTGGCATCCATCACCATATAGATATCGCGTTTCCCGGCCTTGCGGTGCAGCGCCCGCACCGTTTGCTCCACCCCTAGCACGTCCGGCACAAACGCGGCGCGGATGGCTGTCACTGCATCCGCCGCTTGTGCCAGCCGGCAGGCCGGTTGGAAGGCGCGGTCGTTCATCGCGGTTAGATCCGGGTCATCGCGACCGGCCCGGTCCGAGGCATTGGGCAAGGCGCCGACGGCATAGACCTTGCCGCCGTCTTGCGCCATGACTGCGGCTTTTTCCAGGCTCGGCCAGCGCACCGCCTGCATGTCGGGAAACACCAGCGCTTGATAGGAGGCGCCGGCGTCCTTCACCACGAGGCGGCCGTTCTCAACGGTGGCGCGTGCCAGGGAATCATTGTCAATGAACTCGAAGTTGATGCCGGCGGCCATCAGGCGGCGGGCCAGATCAAAGGCGGTGTTTTTCGCCTTGTCGCCATCCATTTCCGCCTCGTAGGGCGCCACCGGATAGACCACCGCCACGTCACACACGAAATGCCCCTGGCTGAGCAGATAGGACAACCTGTCAAAATACCCGAGGAAGGTGTCCATGTGCGCCCAATACGGCATGCGGAAGTGATAGCACGGCGGCGCCCATTCCCAATGCGAGCCGTAGGTGGTGTAATAAAACCCGTGCAGGTTGAGCAACGTGCAGCCATAGAGGTAGTTCTCGCGCGTGGCCTGCATCAACAACTCCGGTGCCGCGCCCCAGCCCAGGCTGTGGTAGCCCTCCAGCCAGACCCGCGGCCGCTGATAGAGATTGGCCACCGACGACGACACCTTGCCCTTGATCAGATCGGCTTTCCCGCCCGGCGTGTCGTGCCCCGGCGCCGAATACCAGCGGGTCGCGCGGAAATAGTCGCCGAATTCCTGTGGGTTGAGTCCGCGGCCGCCCGAGTCACAGGCAAAGATCATGCCGCGCGATGTGTGCCACGAGTAGATCGGTTCGAAGTAACGTTCCTCCATCAGGGCCATCCGCACATCGGCGTAATCCATCCGCAGCTTGGGCGTGATGGCGCCCATGTCATTCCACATCGCCGGCAACAGTTCCAACAAGTCATACCCCTTGCGGCGCTGGAACTCCGCGGCGAAATCCGGGTTCCAAGCGAATTTCTCCAGCCCGATGTGCAACTCGTCGTTGAAGAAATAGTTCAGGCCCTTGGCGGATTTGCCCGGGTTGTGATCCTGGAATTTCTGATAGAACCCGCGGATCACCGTGTCGCCCGAGCCGGCCATCAGCGGGTTGATGCTCCCGGCGCGGCGCAGCGCCCGGAACGTCCAGATTTCCCACTCGCCGGCGGGCGCCGTCCAAGTGAGTTTGCCATCCTTGACGAAAGCCGCGAGGTCCGTGCCGCCGCGCTGGAGCTTGTCGCCGATGACCGGATAGGCCCGCGCGGCGAATTGCTCCGGCGAGCATGCCAACGTCTTCGTCTCGCCGCCGTGCACGCGCTGGCGCTCGCCCGCCTCGAGCTGGATCGCGTTCAACTCCGGCTTTTGATAGAACAGGTCGTAAAACAGGTTCTTGGCGCCACGCGGCCAGTCCAGCGTATAGGTGCTCACGCCGATGCCCATGTCCATCCCGGCACAGGCCTCGGAGATCTTGGAGTAGACTTTCCACCAGGCCTCGGAAAAAATCGCCGGTTCATCCTGCTCGGTGAGCCAGCCGTCCGAGTCGTGATGGGAGTAATTGACCTGCACACCGCTGATGCCTTTCTTGTGCAATTCCTTGAGCTGGCCGATCATCCGGTCCGTGTCCAGCGTGTCGCCCGTCCACCACCAATACGGCACCTCGCCGTAGCCCGGCGGCGGAGTCTTGAAGCCCGGCAACACATCCAGCGCGGGATCACGCGAGGGAATCCCCGGTCCGGCCGCATGCGCCACGCCGGTCCACGCGGTTAGCAGAAGGCAGCCGCAGGCGATGATGCGCCTGGAAATGCCGGAGAATGTCACAGGTTTGCTAGACGAGGGATTTTTTAAAGAATCGTTCATGGCGGGGGAGACGCGCAGCCTAGTGCCCCCGGCATGCCGCTTGCAAGGGCGGTGTGGGCGGGGGCAGGGATCGGGACTTTCCAAATCCCGTCTGGTGCAGGGAAGATGATTCACCGCAAAAGAACGCAAAGGCTTCCGGATCCTCAGTTCTCTTCATTGGTTTTCTTGGTGCGCTTCAGATCGTCCCCCCGCGGTGCTGGGATGGGAGCGGGGATTTTGAACCACTGAGAAGACTGAGGACCACTGAGGACACTGAGTTTTAGATAAAACCCAGGAAGTCTTGTCTTCAATCAGTGCCCTCAGTGTAATCAGTTCTTTTCAGTGGTTTTCTTGGTGCGTTTCACCCCGTCCCCCCGCGTTCTCACGAACGCGCCTACGAAGCCCCGCGTTCTCACGAACCCACCTGCGACCCTACAAAAAGCATTTTTTCGCTTGCTTTTGGCAGAGGTGGGCGGACACTCTCCCGCCGCGGCGGCCCCATGGTGGGGAGGTCTGGCACTAACATAAAAAGTACAACAGCATGGCAATCATTGATTTTGGAGGAACGAAGGAAGAGGTCATCACGCGCAAGGAGTTTTCGATGTCGCGGGCACGCAAGGTGCTCAAGAACGAAACGATTGCCATCATCGGCTACGGCGTGCAGGGCCCGGCCCAGGCGCTCAATCTGCGCGACAACGGCTTCAAGGTCATTATCGGCCAAGCCAAGAAATACAAAAAAGATTGGGACCGCGCCTGCAAGGACGGCTGGGTTCCCGGCAAGACCTTGTTCGATATCGAGGAGGCCGTGCAGAAGGGCACCGTCATTCAAATGTTGGTCTCCGACGCCGCCCAGCGCGCGATCTGGCCGAGCGTCAAACGCAACCTCAAGACCGGCGATGCGCTGTATTTCTCGCACGGTTTCTCCATTGCCTACAAGGATCTAACCAAAGTGGTGCCGCCGGCAAATGTCGACGTCATCATGGTGGCACCGAAAGGCTCCGGCACCTCGGTGCGCCGCAATTTCCTTTCCGGCGCGGGCATCAACTCGAGCTTCGCCGTGTTCCAGGACGCCACGGGCAATGCCACAGAGCGCTGCCTGGCGCTGGGCATCGGGATCGGCTCCGGCTATCTGTTTGCGACGACCTTCCAACATGAGGTGTTCAGCGACCTGACCGGCGAGCGTGGCGTGTTGATGGGAGCCTTGGCCGGCATCATGGAAGCGCAATACGACGTGTTGCGCGGCGCGGGTCATTCACCCAGCGAGGCCTTCAATGAAACCGTCGAGGAACTCACCCAGAGCCTGATCCGCCTGGTGGACGAAAACGGCATGGATTGGATGTATGCCAATTGCTCCGCCACCGCCCAGCGCGGCGCGTTGGATTGGAAACCGAAATTCAAGAAAGCGGTGCTGCCGGTCTTCAAGGACCTCTATCAACGGGTCAAGACCGGCAAGGAATGCTCCCGCGTGTTGTCGTCCTGCGGCAAGCCGGACTACCAGGCCCAGCTCACCAAGGAACTCGACAAAATCGGCAATTCCGAGATGTGGCAGGCGGGCAAGGCCGTGCGCGCCCTGCGGCCCAAGGAAGCCGCCAAGGAGATTTCCAAAAAAACCTTGGGCGTCGGCGGCCGCAAGGCGAACTAAGCTTCCGCTGCGGGGGCTGTGAACGGTCCCCCATTCCATCCGTTCTCTCACCAACCGGACGCTGCGATTCCATCCAGCGTCCGGTTTTTTGTCGGCGGCTTTCCGGATGGAAATGCCCGCTTGACCCGGGGGGATTGGAATGCAAGAATAAAAGTTCAGCATACCCACCCAACCCCTAACCGAAAATCCATATGTCAGAACCCACACAAATCAAGGACAACACCGCCAACCCCGCACCGCTGGGACTGCTCGCGTTCGGCATGACAACCGTGCTGTTGAACCTGCACAACGCCGGCTATTACGAACTCAACAGCATGATTCTGGCGATGGGGATCTTTTACGGCGGCAGCGCCCAGGTCATCGCCGGCATCATGGAATGGAAAAAGGGCAATACCTTCGCCACCACCGCCTTCATTTCCTATGGCATGTTCTGGCTCACCTTGGTGGCCATGATTATCCTGCCTAAAATGGGTCTGGCCAGCGCCACCGACGACACCGCCAAAGGCGCCTATCTGGCGGTTTGGGGGGTGTTCACGGCCGTCATGTTCATCGGCACGCTGCATCTCAACCGCGCCCTGCAATTCGTTTTCCTCTCGCTCACCATCCTGTTCTTTTTGTTAGCCTATGGCGACCTCAACGGGGCCGGACCCGCCTACAAACGTTGCACCGGCTTCGAAGGCATCGTCTGCGGGCTCTCCGCGATTTACGCCGGCCTCGCCCAGGTGCTCAACGAACTGGCCGGCAAAACCGTGCTGCCGCTGGGCATGATGCGCAAATAGGCCCGCGCACTCCATGCCCTCGCGCAACGTGAGCGCGCCGGTGGGGCAGGCGGCCACCGCGGCGCGGGCCGCTTCTAACAACCCATCGCGCAGCGATTCATGGAATGGCACGCCGAGGTGCACATCGAAGCCGCGACCGATGAAGGTGAGGCCGAGCGCCTCGCGGTGGTCGCCGGCCACCTTGATGCAGTTGCCGCAACGGATGCACTTGCCGGCCTCGAAGCGCACCAACGGATGCTCGACATTGCGCTGGAAGCGCATCCGCTCGCCACTGCTGAAGCGGTGCAGGTTGACGTCGTAGTCGATGGCGAGCTGGCGCAATTTGCAGACATCAGCCTTGGCGCAATTGCACAGCACACAGCGGCTGGATTCCTCGATGGCGCGGCCGATGTTGATGGCCATCGCCTTGGCATCGCTGCGCGTCGCGCCGCTCGCATCCCGCATGAAATCCTCCATCTCCGCATCCACCACCTTGCCCATGAACACGCTGAAGGGCTTGGGCTGGCGCACCACCGGCTGGTTGGTTAGATACTGCCGGATGCAGACGGCCACCGCCTTGCCATCGGCCACGGAGTTCACCGGCTGGCCGCCCGGCCGGACGGCACGCCCGGCGACAAACACGCCAGCCCGCGAGGTCATCATCGATTGCTTGTCGGCTAACACCTTGTGACCGTCGGCTGCCAGCCCGAGGGCGGCGGCTTGCGCGTGCGTGGCGGCACCGGTGGCTAGCAGGATGGCGTCGAACTCGTTCGTCAGATCGGCGAATGCGGCCGCGCCATCGATGCGGGTGGCCGTGCGAAAGGTGACGCCGGAGCGCTCGAGGAGGCGCAGTTCGGCATCTAGCAAGCCGGCCGGAAGATCCGGGTTGGCACTGCGAATCGTTGCGGCCAGTGCCTGATTTTCCTCAATCACCGTGCACGCGTACCCTTGTTGGGCAAGAAACCATGCGGCACTCAGGCCGGTGAAACCGGAACCGACGATGGCGACCTTGCCCTGTCGTTCCGGCGGCTGCAGCGGCAGCCGCGGTTCTCCCGCGGCGAGTTCGGTGTCGATGGCGTGCACCACGAGGTCGGCGATGGCGACCGCATCGTCGTGAACGCCGCGGCGGCACCCGCTTTCGCAGGGGCGGTGGCAAATCCGGCAGAGGATGCCGGCGAGCGCGAGATCACGGCGGGCGGAGGCAGCGGCCAGGCCGAGGTCACCGGCGCGCATGTGCTTGAGCACAGCGGGAATACCGAGGTGCGCCGGACAAATCCGCTGGCAGGGCGAGAGGCAATCACCGAGGTGATCGCTGAACAACAATTCAAGCGCCATGCGGCGGGCGTCGCTCACTTCCGGGGTGTCGTGTTCCACCTCCATGCCATCGACGACGCGTGAGCCGCAGGCCGGGATGAACTGGCCGTTGTGCTTGAGCTTGACGGCGCAGACCATGCACGAGGCACCGGCTTCAAACCCCTCGAGGTGGCACAAGGTGGGAATCTCAATGCCCGCCGCCCGCGCGGCCTGCAGGATGGTATCTCCCGGGTTGGCGTCGATGCGGTGCTGGTCGATGGTCAGGGATGGCATGGGTGCTTCAGGATAGATGGTTCTGCGCGGGTGTCAAATGGCGGGCGGATGGTTCTCGCCTGTGGTGCATGATGTGGGCCGGGCATGTTAGAACCTGCCGCGCCAGTTCAAGAAACCGGTCGCGCATGACGTTGACGGCATAAAATTGCTCGGCTGCATGGCGGCTGGCGGCGGCCATCTCGCGCAGTTTGGCAGGTTGGAGCAGGAGCTCATGCCATGCGTGCGCCAGTGCGACAGGGTCCACACTCGCGGGCGGGGCGCCCGATACTGCCTGTTTAGCAGGAGGACAGGCGTCCCGCCTGTCATGGCCGACGGGCTTACAGCCTGTCGTTTCATAGGGGGACAGGCGGGACGCGCTGTCTTCCATCACAGGCTGGAAGCCTGTTTTCCTATCCGAGGGCACCAACACGCCGACGCCCGCGCGGGCCACGATCTCGGGAAAGGCGGCGGATGCGGGTTGCACCACGGGCACCCCGGCGGCCATGGCTTCGATCACATACAAGCCGAAGGCCTCCGGATAGATTGCGGGCACCGAGAACAGGCTCAGCGACCTGAGCAGCGCGATCTTGGCGTCGCGGGAAATGTTGGACTGCCACTGCACCTGGTCCGTTAGACCAACCGTTGCCAGGCGCTGCTGCAGCGCCCCGATCAACGGTTGGTTCTCGGCAGTGGCGGCTCCGGCCAGCTGCAATCGGGCATCGGGATGGCCGAGCACCGTGCGCAAGTGGATGAAAGCCTCAACCATGATGTCCAAACCCTTGTCACGGCACAGGCGTGCCAGGAATCCGATCACCGGCGGCCCCGGCTTTGACGGCAGCGGCGCATAGCCGTCCAGATTGATGCCGTTGGGCATCACTTCGATGGTTAGAGTGTCCGGGCCGAGCCGTCGTTGCATCAAGTCGGCATAAAAAGCGCTGGGGGAAATGAGCATGTCGGCGTCCCGCACGCGAGCGGCCAAGTCCCGCCAACACGCATCGCGATAGGGTTCGGGCAATCCATCAAGAAAAGTGTCTTCACCTTGGAAGCAGCACATCACCTTGACACCGCTCAAGCGCCGCTTGAGTTCGGGGATCATGCCTGCCTGCAGGGCGGTGGAGAGGCAGAGGATGTCGGGCGTTTCCTGTTCCAACCATGCGCAGAGCTTGTCCAACTCCTTGTCCAGGCCGCCGTCGTCCATGCGCAGCATCGCCAGGGTCAGCTCGCCATGGTCGCGGGCCGATGTCATGTGGCTGTGGCGTGCCGCCTTGCGCAGCAGGCGCGGGTGGTTGAGCAGCTTGTCGAGCCACACCGGCGTGTGCCGGAACAGCGCGAACTTCTGCTGCAAGAACACGTTGATGCCGCCGAAGAACACCGGCACGGCATGAGGGTTTTCCAACACTTCCTCATCCAACTGCAAGGGAAGATACATCGGCAACAGGGACACCTTGTGGCCCGCGGTGTGCAGCGCCTTGGCCAGGGCGTTGTCCCGCATGCAGGCGCCGCAATACCAGCCGCCCGTGCCGGGTGTTAGAAAAGCAATCTTCAGCCGCGCGGTCATTTTCCGTCTCCTTCCTTGATGACAAACAAGGTACCCTCACCACCGCCGATGACAATTCTGCCCGCGGCAAACGCCGGCGCCACGGCCAGATTCTCGCCGAGGTCAAGCCGCCAGATCTCCCGGCCATCCCGCTTGTCCAGCGCATACAAGCGCCCGTCGCTTGAACCAAACACCACCGCATCGTCAAACACCAGCGGCGAGCTTTCCACCCGCCCGCCGGTCTTGAATTTCCACACCGGCTTGCCGGTCAGGCGGTCCAGGGCATGCAGATGTTTGTCGCGCGAGCCGGCGTAGACCAGAGCCTCGTCCACCCCCGGGCTTGTTAGGAACTGCGCGCCGTCGTTTTCATACACCCATGACAATTTGTCGGCCTTGGCCTCGGCCGCGACCAGCTGGTTGGCGTAATTCACGCCGTAAAGGGTGCCGTTCCAACTTGCCAGCGAGCGGATGATCTGGGCGTCGGTGGTCAATTTGCGCAGGCCGCTGCCATCCTTGAGGTGGATCACATGAATCACCGCATCGCAGCCGCCGAAGGCCATCAGACCGCCGTCGAGAACCGCGGGCGAGCCGTTGATATAATCCCCCGACTCATGTTGCCACACTTCCGAGCCGTCCTCGATCCGCTGGCAGTGCGACACACCGTCGTAGCCATTGACCAGAATCCATTCCTCGTTAGTGTCCGGGCCACTAACCAAAGTACCGCCGGTGGGAAATTTTTCCTGTCCCTTGAGCTGCCAGAGTTGCCTGCCGGTGGTGAGGTCGAGGGCGCGGAACTCGCCGTCGTTGGATCCGACGAGCACCCGGTCTGCGGCAATTGCCGGGCAGGCCTCGACAGTATCCTTGGTGGCCACCTGCCAGCGTGGCTGGCGGGTTTGCCAATCCACGGCATGGACCGTGCCCTCGTCAGTGCCAAACACCAACACCCCGTTGGCCACCGCCGCTTCCGAAGTCACCGCACCTTTCACCCGGTATGACCACTCGACGACCGGATGCTGCGTGACCCGATCATGCACCCGGCCCTGCAACTCCTTGCCGCCACGGGTCATCGGCCACGCCTGCGTCTGCCACGCGCCGGGCGCGGCGGCATCGCGCGCCGGCGCCGCGGGCGCGCGCTTCTTTCCGCCGCAGCCAGCCAGCAGCACCAGACCCGCGAGCCAAGGTACCAGCATGCGCATGGTGGCAGCGCGGGACGCCTGCGCCATGTTTGTTAGAACGTGAGTGGGTGTGGAAAAATCAGGCGACATGCAAAGGGTGGCTGCACCATACGGCCCGAAAGCCATAATTTCATCAAGCATGTCGCGCAAGGACGGTTTTTTTGCCGGGAGAGCCGTCGTTTATTTTGTTAGACAAGACAGAGGTTTGGATAGCGCGTGGCCCCGCCTATGCGGGACGCCGTGACAGGGCTTGATAGGTCACGCGGCGATGGCCGGGACCGAGGCCTGCTCAGGCGTTGAGTCTCCGCAGCGTCTCGCGAGCTGCATTCGCGAAATTCATAAAGTCCGCCGAGAGCCGCGCATCCGCCGCGACTCTTTGCCAAAACGCCGTCGCCCAATCCATGGCTTCCCGCCACTGCGCTTGTGCGGCGGGTAAGGGCGGTGCGGGTGAGAAAGTCCGGTTGACGATTTCCCCCTGCAAGCCTGGTGCCCACAGCATCGGCAGCATGTCGTAGGCGGGAGTCACCTGAAATGGCAGCGTATCCTCCAGCCAGAAGGAGAGATTGCCGAAGTGCATGTCGGTATTGCCGATGAGTTCGCCGAACGCATGCAAGCGCCGGATCGTGGCGACGGCCTCGGCATCGACCAGTCCTTCCTGTTTGAGTTCCAGTGCAGCCGTCGGCCAGTCCCGCCGGGCTCCGTGGCCAATCGCAGAGGCATGGAGTGATTCCAGCGAAACCACGCCGCGCCTGCCGTCCGCGCCCACCCGGTCGAAGCGCGGGACTTCCAAAAACCTCCGGCCTGCAGCATCGATGACGTTTGCTCCAGCCGCAGCCAGTCCGATTTCCGCCAACACCTCGTGCGCGTGGAACTCGCACAGCAATAGATCCGCCCAGCGCTGACCGGCTCCCTGATCCATGGGCGGAGAGAACTTCACCAGCACCGGCTGAAAATTTCCAGCACCGTTCCGCACGCTCGTCAGGAACTTCGGCTGCTCGCCACCCGCGGAGGTGCCGGGCCGCGCACTCGCGGCAAGCCGGGCCATTTCAGGATAGCGGGTTGCACGCTCGGGCGCGTCGATCCAATCCGCTGCCTCGGGAAAAACCGCGCGCGCGAGTGCCCGGCGCAAGCAATCGTCACCCACCACCTGCGAGCCGGGCAAATCCTCGCTCGCAGCCTGCAAATAGACCAAGGTGTCATCGTCGCTCCAGCGTCTTGGGTCTTCGGGGACCGGGAACGAGCGGGAAATCTGCATGGCGATGGCCCGCCCGAGAAATCCTTGTGGCCGGGCATCACTGAGAAAAAAGGGGAACCCTTCCCAAAGTCCCTCCCGGTTGGCAAATCGAGCC